>NC_015167.1:3312500-3612500 GCF_000190595.1 Cellulophaga lytica DSM 7489
CTTGCAATTTAGATTGCTTTTCTTCTACATCCTTTACAGCTTTTATACCTTCTGCCTGTAAAGCAATTGCACGCTGGTATTGAGTATTTGCAATATCTGCCTTAATTTTAATAGCTTCTAAATCTATACTGTCACTAGTTACTTTTAAAGCCGTTTGCGCTACTTTGTTTTTAGCTTGCTCTAGTTTTAAAACACGTTCTTGCTCTAGGGCTTTAATTTGGTTTTTTAAAGCATCAGTTTTGTTTTTGTAAGCTACAACAGAAGAAGCCTTAGCAGTTAACTGGTCATTAGTTCTTTGTGCAAGGTTTTCATCAAAATAATCACTTTTAACTTCAGATATACGTAAAATAGTATCTCCCTTTTTCACAAAATTACCTTCTTGTACATACCATTGTTCTACACGACCTGGAATCTGAGATTGCAGTGTTTGTGGTCTTTGGTTAGGCTTAAGCGTAGTAACATTACCTTGACTTGTGATATTTTGTGTCCACGGTAAAAACAAAATTAGCAACAAAAAGATACTAAAAAATTTAAGAAAATTTTTAAAACCTTTGTGATACTCTTTATTAAATATTTCTTTTCCAGACCTATAGTTAGATAAGTCTATATTTTTAGCTACTTGATTTTCAGATATATTTAGCATAGCTTATGATTTAGAAGAGATTATAACACCATTTTTTAATGTTATTTTCTTATTACATTTCTTTTCCCAACTTTTATTATTACTAACAATTATTAAACTCCAAGGGTGCGTTTTTAGCGATAAATAATCTATAATTTGGTTTGCTTCTTGTTCTTCAAATAAATCTAATGGATTTTCTAAAATTAGTACCTTGGGTTGTTTAACTATAGCTCTAGCTAAAACCAATTTTTTAGTTGTTGTATAGGCAATTTGTTTGCCTTCTGGAATTAATATTGTATTTAAACCTAGAGTTTGTTGCTTTAAAAAATCTATTAGTCCTAAGTGCTGAAAGGTTGTGTATATAGCTTCATCACTAATTTCTTCGTTTCCAAAGGTTACATTTTCCCTAATACTACCTTCAAAAGTAGTTTCTTCAAATAAAGACATTCCTAAGTTTGCTCTGTAGTTGTTTATAAGTAAACCGCTAATAGCCAAATCGTTCACGTGCAAATAGCCACTTGTAGGTAACACAAGACCAGCCATTAATTGTAATAAAGTAGACTTTCCAGATCCACTTTCACCAGTAACTAAAACTCTATCTTTAGGATTAACAGTAAAAGATATGTCTTTTAAAATTGTTTTATTTCTTTCCCCTACGGTATATGATATGTTATTTAATTCTAAGGTAAAATCATCCTTTTCATTAATAATTTCACCTGTTTGTGGTTCCAAAGGTTTGTCTACAATTTGACCAAGTTTTTCAATAGAAGTTAAAACATCGTAAAAAGACTCTAAGCCTAATATCAATTTTTCAACAGAATTAATAACAAGTAAAATTATAATTTCAGCAGCAACAAACTGACCAATATTCATACGTTGGTCTAGTACTAAAAAACCTCCAATAGATAGTAAGCCAGCTGTAACTATAACTTTGAACCCTATCATTTGTAAAAATTGCACCTTTAAAATAGAAAAGTGACTTTCTCTAGATTTTAAATAGTTATCTACTAGGTAATCTGTTTTTTCTAGAGCTAATGATGTTTTTCCGGATAGTTTAAAACTAATTACAGATCTAGAAATTTCTTGTAACCAGTGGGCAACTCTGTACTTATTTTTAGATTCATTTAAACTAGTGTCTAAACCTTTTTGAGAAGTGTATTTAAAAACAACATACGCTAAAAGAACCAACAATATTCCAAATAGAATAAAGAACGGATGATAAAAGGAAAGTAAAATTAAAGCAAAAATTATTTGTAAAAGGGCAGAGGGAACATCTATTAAAATTTTAGATAATCCTTTTTGTATTGTTAGGGTATCAAAAAACCTATTTGCCAATTCAGGAAAATGCAAATTTCTTAATTCTACCATTTTTATTTTAGGAAAACGATAGCTTAACTCAAACGAGGCACGTGTAAAAATTCGTTGTTGTATGGTTTCTATAATTCTTATTTGCATTAGTTTTAAAACACCAGAAAAGGCAACTCCTATAGTAACTAAAACAATTAAAACTACCCAAGAAGCAGATACTTGGGCGCCTTGTAGTAAATTTATAATGGTTTGTATACCAATAGGTAAACTAAGGGCTACTATACCTTCAAAAACAGCATAATAACCAATTTGTAATATATCTTTACGCTCTAACTGCAATAGCCCTAAAAATCGTTTCCAAGGTGTTAAAGTTTTATTTGGCATTTGTTAGTGTTTTAAAAGTTAAGTCTGTATAAAAATCTGTTGGTGTAATTTTGCTATTACAGTTGGTAATAGACTTAAAATGTAGCTTTAAAAAATGCTGGTGTAACGCACCTTCTACCAAACTACTAGCAAAACTTAAAGCGTAGTTGTAATTAGGGTTATAAGCTGCTATTATTTCTGCTATACGTTGTACAGTACGTTTATAAGGCATAAAAAAACCTTCTTTATTATCTTGGTCTACACCTTTGGTGTAATATGCTTTAGAGTTTTCATTAATAATAATGGTATATAACAACTCTTCGTTAATATGACTATACTTATTATCTTGCTCAGTAGTTTTGGTAACCACCTCTATTGCTTTTTTTAATTTTTCTTTAGTATTGCTAATGCTGTACGTTTCTATAACCAATTGGTACTCTATCCAACCCCAGTACCAAGCAGTTAAATACATCAATAGTTTATGTTTACTCTCAAAATATCTATATATAGAACTTTCATTAGAACCAATATTTTTACCTAGTTTTTTAAATGTAAAATCTTCAAAACCAATTTCTTCTAAAAGCGTAATACTGTGTTCAATAATTTTTTTCCCTAGTGTAGATGATTCCGGGTCTTTTAAATAGATTCCTTCAGGTATTTCTATTTTAATATTTGATAGTAATTTTTTCATAACTAAAACTATTATATGCAAATATAATAGTAATACTATTAAAAAAGAAACGCGTTCTATTAACGTATTAATATTTAATAGGTTAAAATTAACTAAAACACTAATAAAATAAGGTCTTTGGCAAGTTAATTAAATATGTGTTAAATGTTATTAATGTTTATTTTAAAACAAAAAATTAAAGGTTTGTATCAGTTTTTAATACAAATTATACTAGCAATACAACACCTTACATATACTTAAAACACCTAAAAGTTAAGGTTTCACAGAAAACCTAAGGGTGTTTACAGAAAGTTACTTTTTTACATAGTTACTATACATAGATTTGAAATAAAAATAGAAATTAATATAGAACAGGACTATGAAACTAAAATTAACAACAGTACTTTTTTTAATCTGCACCGCACTTATAGCTCAGAATAAAGAAACGTTTACAGGTAGTGAAGATAATGTAGAATATAAAGCCATTTTTGATGGGCAAAATGTTTATTTAACATTGCGCACGGAGTTTAAAGAGACTATGCAATCTATGTTGCACCGAGGTTACACCATTTATTTTGATATAAAAGGGAAGAAAAAGAAAAATGTAAGTATACAGTATCCGTTAAAAGCAGAACGTCCAGAAAAAGGAGCTAGACCAGAAAGAGGTGAGCGTAGAGAAAATAGAGAGAATAGCGAGCAAAAAGGACCAGATATTGCAAAAATGATAGAAAACTTGCCTAAAAAAGCAAATTACTCCTATTTTGATTCTTCTGAAGATTTTAATTTAGATATGAATAATTTGGGTATTGTAATGAATTACAGCTATTCTGAAAATGAAGAAGAAGGTCCTGTTTTAGAATATCATTTAAAAATACCAGCATCTAAAATATCCACAGAAACTGGCAATCTCTCTAAGCTGTCTATTGGAATTGTATCTACCAAACAAGAACAAAAAAACAGTCAACAAAAGCCTAATATTAGTATGGGTGGCAGACAAGGTGGTGGTGGCCAAGGCGGACGTTCTGGTGGTGGCAGATCTGGTGGTGCAGGAAGAGGAAGTGGCGGAGGAAGACCACCACAAGCAAACACAGATTCACAAGTAGAGAAAATAGATTTTTGGTTTAAACTATATCCAAAAAAGAAAAAATAAAGAAGAAACACTAACCATAAATAATTTTTTAGTTTGTTTTCTTTAAGCCGGTTACGTTGTTGTAATCGGTTTTTTAATTTAAGAAGTAATTAACTATAAAAGCTAAGTTTTTTTAGATGCTTGTTTAAACTTTTAACAAAAACCAGTGTCTTATATGTAAAGAAAGTATAATCTTAAAATGTATTAGTTATGAAAACATTAATAAAAAAATACATCATACCTGTAACACTTTTAGTTGCAATAACAGCTCAGGCTACTGCACAAAGAAAACGTACAGCAAATGAGAAAACGGTAGTAAAAACTACAACCACAAGAACAACAGTAAGCAAAAGAGTACCAAGTACAAAAGTTACTTATAAAACTCCTAAAAAGAAAGTTGTATCTGTAAGAACAATTCCTAACAGAACCGTTATAAAACACAGAGGTACTAATTATTACTATGCTAATAATAAGTTTTATACACAGTCTAGAGGTAGGTATATTGTAATTGCTCCAAAAGTAGGGTTTAGAATACATGTATTACCACCAAACTATAAAAGAGTACGTTTTAAAAACCATAATTATTACACTGCACAAGGTATTTTTTATGTTCAGGTAAATAATGAATATGAGGTTGTAGAACCTGAGGTAGGTACTGTTGTATATGAGCTACCAAGTGATTATGAGAAAGTTAATTTAGACGGACAAACCTATTATGAGTATGCCAATGTACTATATGAAAAAGTACAGGTAAATGGTACTAGAGCTTATGAAGTAGTTGGTATTATAGATATGGATTAACGTAAGTAACTACTGCATTTACAGCAGTTTATTGCTATAAAAAGAGGGTAACTAGCATCTAGTTATCCTCTTTTTATGTTTTATTTTTGCGCAACGGCAACAGGTTTAAGCCTTATAATACCAAAGGCATTAAGTATTTTAATAATAACGTAAGTAACATCTACCTCGTACCATTTTACACCAAAATTAGCTCTACTTGCATACTTATGGTGGTTGTTATGGTAACCTTCTCCCATCATTAAAAAATCGAATCTAAAAAGGTTTTTACTCGTGTTTTTCATTTTAAAATTTACATAGCCATAAATATGTCCAAACCAGTTTATAATAACGCCATGTATTGGTGCCATTAAAAATGTAATTGGCAACAAAGCCCATTGCCAAGCGGCTGTAGTAAAGTAAACAAAAAATAAAATGTATAATGTAATCCAAAGTAATCTAGAGAATCTAGAGCTTGCAAATGCATCAAAAGATTTCCATTGTGGTACGTTTTTAGTAAACCGTTTGTCTACTGCAATACGCTCTTTATTAATGTCTTGGTAAACCGTTTTTGTGCGCCACATCATAGAAAACAAATTGTCGTCATAAGCAGGGGAGTGCGGGTCTTTTTCTGTGTCTGTATACGCGTGGTGCATACGGTGCATAACACCATAACCATATGCGCTTAAGTAACTAGACCCTTGAAAAATCCAGGTAAGTACAAAGGTAATACGCTCTGTAGTTTTAGACATTGTAAATACTTGGTGTGCGGCATAACGGTGTAAAAAGAACGACTGAAAAAACAGACCTCCATACCATAATACCAAAACAAAAATGACTATAGCCATATAACTTTTTTTTGCAAAGGTAAACGGGAGTTTTTCGCAAAACAATGAACCTAAGTCAATAAAAAGCCGCTATATGTAGGCTTATAGGCGCTTTCTTATACGGCTTAGAGCCTGTGCTGTAATACCAATGTAAGAACTTATGTACTTAAGCGGAATTACCTTTAAAAGTTCTGGTCTTTCTTTAAACAATTTTAAGTAACGTTCTTCTGCGGTTAGGTTAAGTAAGTTTTGCTCTCGTTTAGATTTTATTAAAAATAAACGCTCTGCAGTTAGCCTACCTATAAAATTACCAATTTGTGTTTTAGCGTAAACCTCTTGCAAATCGTTATAAGTTATGCTTAAAAGTGTTGTTTTTGTTAACGCTTGTAATTGGTATGCAGAGGGCTGCTGAGTTAAAAAGGAATCATATGCACTAATAAATTGGTTGTTAAAACTAAACCCAAACGTAATTTCTTTTTCTGGGTTGTCTTTTGGTATAAACAAACGCACAACACCAGTTTCTATAAAAGAAATATGATTTTCTATCTCGTTTACTTTTAAAAATATATCCTTTTTAGGAATTTCTCTACGTTGTAATTTAGAGGTAAAAAACGCCCAATCTTCATTAGAAATTGTTGCAATCTGATCTAAATATGCCTTTATCTGCTCCAAACCTTAATATTACTAGTGTTTTAAGTTGGTAAAGATACGTATTACTGTTTTTTAAAGCATCAAATTAATTAATATATAACGTATTCATATTCGTCTTGCATAAACGTGTAGACTATATGTTTTTACACTAAAACTTACCTTAATTTTAATTGTATTATTTGCAGATACAATTCAGCTAAAAATCATTTTAATTAGTACTTTAAATATTTTTTATAAATTATTTATTAATAATAAGTTACAAAAAAGAGCCTTTCTATTTTTATTGGCACTATCTTTGCACTATTGATATCAAATTATCAAATTATTAATACAATATTATTATGAGTAAAGGAACAGTAAAGTTTTTCAACGACACAAAAGGATTCGGATTTATAACTGAAGAAGGAGTAGAGAAAGATCATTTTGTACACATTTCAGGATTAGTTGATGAAATCCGTGAAGGTGACGTAGTTGAATATGACTTACAAGAAGGAAACAAAGGATTAAATGCAGTAAACGTAAAAGTTATCTAAATATATATTTCAAGTTTTTACAAAAGTCCATCATTAGTTTGATGGACTTTTTTTTATGCCCAAAAACGAGTAATTGCAATAAATGTGAGCTTATTTTAAAATGATTTGTATTTTGCTAAAAAATAGAAATAAAATGAGTGATGACAAGTTTATGCAAGAAGCTGTAAATGCAGCTTTAAAAGGAATGCAAAACAATGAAGGCGGGCCATTTGGTTGCGTTATAGTAAAAGACGGTAAAATTATAGGCAAAGGAAATAATAAAGTAACATCTACTAACGACCCAACTGCACATGCAGAGGTTACAGCAATTAGAGATGCGTGTAAAAACCTAAACTCTTTTCAGTTAGATGGTTGTATAATTTACACCTCTTGTGAGCCTTGCCCTATGTGTTTAGGAGCTATTTACTGGGCAAGACCAGAAAAAGTATACTATGGTAGTAGCCAAGCAGACGCTGCTAATATTGGTTTTGATGACGAGTTTATTTATAAAGAAATTCCGCTACCTTACAATGAAAGAAGTATACCTTTTGAGCAATTGTCTCCTGAAATTGCAATAAAGCCTTTTCAAGAATGGACTAAAAAAGAAGATAAAACAGAGTACTAATTATAAGTTACTTGGTTTTAAAGCACTACTTAAACGAGTTAAATACTGGTTTAAGTAGTGCTTTTTTATTGATTGGAGAATAAATGTATAGCGTTAACAAAAATTTTAATTACGATAATACCACAATTCCAATACCTATAATTTTGACTTTAAAAAAATAGATATGGAAAATTGGTTGTTTGCCTCAGGTGAAATTATAGGAAAAGTTATACTAAGTATTTTAGCAATTTTTACAATAGTTATTGTAATTACTAGAATATCTGGCTTACGTACTTTTGCCAAAATGTCTAGTTTTGACTTTGCATCTACCATTGCAATAGGCTCTATATTAGCGTCTATAGTTTTAAATTCTAGCCAATCTATTACTAAAGGTGCAATAGCTTTAGGTGGTATTATATTATTTCAATCTGTTTTTTCATATTGCAAACGCAATTTTGAATGGTTTAATAATTTGTTTACCAATAAACCAATGTTATTAATGGATAATGGGGAATTTATACTTAACAATTTAAGAAAAACAAATGTAGATGCTAAAGATGTCTATGCTAAGCTTAGAGAAGCTAATGTAAAAGATAAAAGCGAAGTTTTAGCCGTAATATTAGAAAGCACCGGAGATATATCTGTACTACATAAAAGTAAAGATGTTGAGCTGTCTAAAGATATTTTAACGGGTGTTAAAAAGTAAACAGACTAAAAGATATGCATTACTTTTGTACTAATTAGGTATTATAAAAACTATAATTTGTTAGAAAAAAGGCAACAATTGCCCTCAGAGCAATTAACAGATACAGACTATTTTATTTACTGCTTAGAGGCTGTAGAAGATATAGAAATTGATACGGTTACCACTGCACAAAAAAAGTTAGCAGAATTAACCAAGCAATATGGTGTAGCCAGTATTTACAAAACATGCGATACTATAGAAGGTTTAGAAGCTAGTTTAAATACATTGCTTTTAGATGATCATAACTTTAAAAATTACGAGGTAATTTACCTTGTTATTACAGGCGAGGCTAATAGTATTTGTTTAAATGATTATTACTATAGTTTACAAGAAATTGCAGAAATTTTTGAAGGAAGATTGCAAAATAAGATTCTACATTTTTCTAATGCCAAAATTTTAGATTTAGACGAAGAAGAAGCACAGTATTTTATAGATATTACAGGTGCTAAAGGTGTATCTGGTTACGGTAATGCCTACAATGGTATATCTAGTGCAGATTTAGATAAAGCATTTTTTAATTTATTTAAAGAAGATGATAATATGTTTGATGTTGTAGAAGAACTACACCAAAGACATTATAAAATGTGTAAACTATTAGATTTTAGAATGTATTACTAAATACAATTACAGCATATTAAACTGTTTATTTACTATAGCAATTATTATTTTTCTATTTTATATAGTGATAATTAGTAATACTTTTTAATAATACAATAACCACTACTTATGTGTATTAAATGTGTTTTTCACTTAAATATTTCCAATAGCGTTTAGGAACATGTTGTATATGTAGTTTCATATTTTTTCTAGAAGCAATGTTTGTGCTCTTAAAGTAATCGTTCCATAATTGCTGAAACTCTAACTCTACAGCAGCAAAAATTTCTGAAGATGTTTTGGTAGGGTCAAAGTCTGCACCTAATTCTAGCGTAATAATATCTACTTTATCTAAGTTATAATACAAGCCATACTTCCGTTTTAAATCGTAAATAAGCCATTTTTGGTCTGCATAACGTTTTTCAAAATGTCTTTTTATAAGTGGCAGTACATTAAAATCTGGTTCTATATTAGCAAAGTAAATACCATCTTTAGTTAGTTTAAAACGTACAAAAGCTTCCATTCTGTGTTTTTCTCGTCCTACGTTTTTAGTAAGTTTGGCTATCTCTAAAATATGAGCGTTTGTAAAGTCAGACCCTACATTTTTTTTAGCAGCAAAAACATACACTATTGCATTAAATAAAGTATCTTCTACAGTAGGTTTTTCACTTAAAAAGGCATAGTAAAACCTGCGTAATTCATCTGTAGACATCTTCTTTTTTAAGCCAGCCCAAACACGGTTACTTTTTTCTTGGTCTGTATACACCGTATCAAAACTTCCAAATAAAGGCTGCTGAAAACGCTGTTCTGTAACAATTTTAACGGTCTTTAATTTTAGCTCAAAAGCAGTAAAAACGGCAGTTAAAAATCCATCAAAAGTAGCGTCATAAATTAGCGTAGTTTCCATTTTAAAAATCTATCCAAAAAGGTTTAATTGGTTGCTAAGCATATCTGTATACTTACTTTTAGAATTTTGTAAAATAAGGCCTTTAATTTTCTCGGCTGTTAAATCTCTGCTTTCAAATTTGTTAGATGCACACACCAAAAAGTATTGCGCACGGTTTAAAGACACCCCAATAGCTTTTAAATGCTCCCAATTAAGTTGCCTGTACCGCCTAGCTTTTAGTATTTTGTATACAGATTTCATTCCTAAACCAGGTATTCTTGCAAGCATATGCTTATCTGCCTTGTTTACATCTACAGGAAACTCGTGCATATTACGCAATGCCCAACCCAGTTTAGGGTCAATATCTAAATCTAAATGCTGGTGTTGCTCGTTTAGAATTTCTTCAATATTAAAACCATAAAAACGTAACAACCAGTCTGTTTGGTACAGTCTGTTTTCGCGTAACATAGGTACAGGAGTGCCAATTTGCGGTAAGCGTGTATCATAACTAATAGGCACATAACCAGAGTAGTACACACGTTTTAAATTAAAATTTTTGTAAAAATAATTAGAGGTGTACATAATTTGCATATCATTTTCACCACTGGCACCAACAATCATTTGTGTACTTTGCCCACCAGGAGCATATTTTGGAGTACTTTTAATAAGTTTTTTCTCGTTTTTGTACTGTATAATTTCATTTTTCACCTTAATCATAGGTTTAATAAAATCTTCTCTATTTTTATCTGGAGCCAAAAGTTTTAACCCTTTTTTAGTCGGAATTTCAATATTTACACTAAGTCTGTCTGCATACAAACCAGCCTCACGCATTAGCTCATCACTAGCACCCGGAATAGATTTTAAATGTATGTATCCATTAAAATTTTCTTCTAAACGCAATTTTTTAGCCACAGCAACCAAACGCTCCATAGTATAGTCGGCACTTTTAAAAATACCAGAGCTTAAAAAAAGTCCTTCAATATAATTACGTCTGTAAAAATTTATAGTTAAATCTACCACCTCTTGTACTTTAAAAGCAGCACGTTTAATGTCATTACTTTTACGCGTAACACAGTAGGCACAATCAAATATACAATAGTTGGTAAGTAGTATTTTTAAGAGCGATACACAACGGCCGTCTTCTGTATACGTATGGCAAATACCAGAAGCAGATGCATTACCTAATCCCTTATTAGTGTTGGTTCTGTTGCTACCGCTAGAGGAGCATGATACATCATACTTTGCAGCATCTGCAAGGATGTTTAATTTTTCTTGTACACGTTGAAAAGACATACCTAAAAATTTAAGTTTAGACTGTAAAGATACAATGTAAACAAATAAAAAACACATTTTGTAATTAATTTATATCTCATATTATGATATATAAGTATGTAATGTACTATATTTGACACTGAAAATAATGCAGTTATGAACCGTATTAAGTACGTATTAGAAGACAAGGGTATAAAGCAAACTTGGTTAGCAGAAAAGCTAGGTAAAAGTTACAATATGGTAAATTCTTATGTACAGAATAGGAGGCAACCCAGTTTAGAATTGTTGTATGAAATTGCCCATATTTTACAAGTAGAAGCCAGAGATTTGTTAGATGGCAACCAAGCAGTTTTTAACACCAATAATACAGTTAAAACAGACACCGTTAGTATACCTTTAGTAGGCTCTGTAGCTTGCGGATTGCCAATTTTTGCAGAAGAACATATTGAAGCTAAAATTGAAGTTTCTACCAAGCTAGTAAAAAAACCTTCAGATTATTTTTTGTTAAGAGCCACAGGAGACTCTATGAACAAAAAAGGAATAAACAGTGGCGATTTACTACTTATTAAACGCCAACATACTGCAGAAACCGGAGATTTAGTACTTGCCTTGTTAGATAATGAAGCTACGGTTAAAGAGTTTATAAACAACGGTAGCAACCTTGTTTTAAAACCGCACTCTACAAACCCAAAACACCAACCAATTATTTTAACTACAGACTTTAAAGTACAAGGTGTTGTAGCAGATGTTATTAAGGTGTAGTTAAATACATAAGTTTTTTAGTATTTTCTTTTGTACAAAGCAGGAGGGAAGTAGCATTTTGTATTTAGGATAAAAGATGTTACCCATAATTAATTTTATACCATTTATAAATAAATAGTACCCAAGTATACATATCTGTAATTACACTTAAAAAAATAGTTTTACATTGTAGGAGAATTAAACAACCAAAAGTAAAGTAAACTACACTATGTGTGTTTATATGTAGTTTTGCCTAATGCGAAAAACGAAAACTACGAAATGAAAATTATAGAAAAAATCAAAATAAAGAATTTCGGACGTTTTAAAGAATTCACTCTTGGATTTGACAAATCTCTAAACCTTCTAATTGGAGACAATGAAGCTGGAAAAAGTACAATTCTTTCTGCAATTGATATCGTACTAAGTGGAAGTCGCAGTAAAGTAGAAAATTTTGGAATTGATCACCTTTTCAACACTGATGTAATTGATGACTTTCTAGCATCGGAAAAAAAATATGAAAACTTACCAATATTATACATTGAACTCTACCTAAATGACCAAGGAAACAAGGATTTGGATGGCAAGTATAACTCTGAGAATATTCCATCTCACGGAATTTTGTTAATGTGTGAACCAAGAGAAGATTTAAGCAAGGAAATTAAAGAAATTTTAGAACAGGATGACGATAATTTTCCATTTGAATACTACTCAATAAACTTTAAAACATTTTCTGGAGAAAGCTATACTGGCTATCGAAGATTTATGCAACATTTATTGCTTGACAACACGCAAATAAATAATGAATACGCAACAAAATCATATATTAAAACACTTTATCATAATAGTATAAAAGATGCTGAAAAGAACAAGCATCAAAATGAATATAGAAAACATAAAGAAAATTTTCGTACCACTGTACTAAATGAATTGAATGAGCGTATAACTGATTATTCATTCTCTGTCAGAACAAACTCTAAAGCAAACCTTGAATCTGATTTAACAATCAAAGAAGGTAACATCGAAATAGAAAATAAAGGTAAAGGAAGACAATGCTTTATAAAAACTGACTTTGCATTGCAAAAAAATGAAAATGAACTAGATATAATCCTTCTCGAAGAACCAGAAAATCATTTAAGTCATATAAATATGAAAAAGTTAATCCAAAGGATTAACGAATCAGAAAACAAACAACTGTTTGTTGCTACTCATAGTAATCTAATAAGTACTCGTTTAGATTTACGAAAAGCAGTAATGCTTAATAGTAATAGTTCGCAACCAATTCCATTAATTGCAATTCCAGAGGATACTGCTAAGTTCTTTATGAAAGCACCAGATAATAATATTTTAGAATATATTTTATCTAAAAATGTAATTCTAGTAGAAGGAGATGCCGAATTCATTTTATTAGAAGCATTTTATAAAAAAGTTACAAATAAAAAACTTGAAGATTCAGAAATTCATATAATTTCTGTTGGAGGTACTAGTTTCAAAAGATACCTAGACGTAGCTAAGCTTCTGAATATTAAAACAGCCGTAATTCGTGATAATGATGGCAACTTTCAGTTAAACTGTGTTGATAGATATTCAGATTATACAGAAGATAACATAGAAGTATTTTATGATACTGATAACGCTATTTCAACCTTTGAAATTTCTTTTTTTAAGAATAACGAAGTTATTTGCAGCGAATTATTTTTTGCTGGTCGAAAAACACTAACAGTTCAAGAATATATGCTAAAAAACAAAGCTGATGTTGCCTTTGAGTTATTGGATAAAAAAGCTGACGTTTTAGTCGTTCCAGATTATATTAAAAGAGCAATTGAATGGATAAAAGCTTAATATTAGCAGTTGCAGGTTCGGGAAAAACGACTTTAATCGTTGATAAATTAAATCTTGAAGAAAGGTTTTTATTGATTACTTACACAATTAATAATACACGAAACTTAAAAGAAGCGATTGTTACAAAGTTTGGCTATTTACCCGAAAACATCAATCTATTCTCTTATTATAATTTTCTTTATTCATTTTGCTTCAGACCCTTTTTAGGATATAAATTAAAAACCAAAGGAATTTTTTGGGACTTTACACCAGTTTTCACCAATAAACTTCCTTTAAGTAATATATCTAGGTATATGACCAAGGGAAAGCTATTATACCATAACAGAATAGCAAAACTACTTGAACAAGCAAATGTATTAGGCGATATAAATAAACGTCTATCGAAATATTATGACCACATATTAATCGATGAAATTCAGGACTTTGCTGGTCACGATTTTAACTTATTAAAAAATATATGTCAATCTGAAACAGAAATTATACTTGTAGGAGATTTTTATCAGCATACTTTTGATACAAGTAGAGATGGCAACACCAACGCTAATTTACATAGCGATTATGAGAAGTATCAAAAAATATTTGAAAAGGCAAAAATTATTCCTGATACTGAATATTTAAATAAAAGCTACAGATGCACTAAGAGTGTTTGTCAATTCATTACAGACCAAATTGGAATAGATATTCAATCACATAAAGAAATCGATAGTAATGTTATTTATCTAGATGACATAGAGGAAATCGAAACTTTATTTAATGATAATAATATTATTAAATTATTTTATCGAGAAAATTATAAATACGATTGTTATTCAAGAAATTGGGGAGATTCTAAAGGAGAGAATCATTATAATGACGTATGTGTTGTTTTAAACAAAACAACTTTAACTCACTATAGGCAAGGGAAATTATCGGAATTAAAACCTGTATCTAAAAACAAATTATATGTTGCTTGTTCGAGAGCTAACAATAATTTATATCTGATTGCTGAAGAAAAAATCAAACATTATAAAAACTAAAGCACTGGCTACAACACCATATATAATTAATGGCTGGTTTTAGCCTACATATGAATCCCTAAGCGTTAGGACTAGCGGACTTTCTATCTGTGATTTATTTGCTAAATTAGGTGCTTAAACCACTCAATAAACTATATACAAACAAGTTAGGTGCAAGTTGAAAAAACATAACAAGACAATTAATCTAATATATTTAAACTATGGATTTAATAAACAAATTATTGGGAATAGACCCAAATTATATTGTGATTGGATTAATTGCCTTTTTCTTTTCATTGGAGCAAATAATGCAATCGCCATTTAGCTTCAAAAAAAGAATTAACCATCTGTTTCAAAATGTACTGTTCCAAATTATTCTTGTGTTTTTA
Organism: Cellulophaga lytica DSM 7489; assembly: GCF_000190595.1. Taxonomy (NCBI): domain Bacteria; kingdom Pseudomonadati; phylum Bacteroidota; class Flavobacteriia; order Flavobacteriales; family Flavobacteriaceae; genus Cellulophaga; species Cellulophaga lytica. The sequence continues at coordinate 3,327,425 of NC_015167.1, forward strand.
AATATCTTTTTTGTAACATTTCAGGTGTTTTCAATTGAATGGTTAAATGGAAACAATATTGGACTTCTATATCTGATTGAATTACCTGTTTGGGTTAAACTTTGTGTTTCTGTTGCCTTATATGACATAACAGCGTATTGGATTCATAGAGGAACCCACAAAATTCCTTTACTATGGAGATTTCATAGAGTACATCACAGTGATACAACAATGGATTCTTCAACGGTTTTTCGTTTTCATCCTATTGAATTAATTCTTGTATTTGGAGTTGGAAATATAATTACTGCTGCGCTATTTGGTACAGATGTCTTTTCTATGGCTCTGTATTATTTTATCCTTTATGTTTTTTTCTTTTTCGAACACGCAAATCTAAATTACCCAAAATGGCTGAATTCGTCTTTAGGATTATTATTTGTAATGCCAGACCATCATAGAGTTCACCATCAACAAGAACAGATATACACAGATTCAAACTATGCCGATATATTTATAATTTGGGACAGGTTATTTGGGACTTTTAAGATGATGCCAGTAGAAGATATGAAATATGGATTGGCAGAATTTGATACGGACGAAAAACAATCATTCCTCTATTTAATTAAAAGTCCTTTTATAAATATTAAAAGAATTAAAACTGATAAGAAATCTGAATAAAAAACCAGTATCTAACAATGTCTATAAGTAATTGCTAGTTCTAGCCTACTTACAAATCCCGAAGCGTTAGGACTATCGTACTTTCTATTCGGTTTTTATTTGATAACTTTAGTACTTAAACCACGTAACAAACTATATACATCAACGTTAGCAGTAATTAAAGAAAATGGGAGATTGGCATCAAGACATAGTGATTAAAGATGTTTCTAATGAAGAATTGCAAAATGTAGCGACTCAGATTATTGAATACCTGGTAGCTGAAGAAATTATAAGTACAAAAATGTCCGATAATGTTTTAGGGACTGATAAAGGATATTGTCCTGGCAGAAACTGGCAAAAAGTTGTTAAATACCCTGATGAAAAACAGTTTTTAGAACTATGGACAAATGGACTTGATGTAATTAAAAAAAGAAATATTTTTTATGCAGATGGTGGTGAATTTAACGCAATTAATTGTCCTATTTGCGGAGTAAATAATCTAGAATGTAATTGGGGAGAATTATTTGGGGAATGGCTTGAAGATCCAAAATCAGCAGATTTGGAATGTATAAAATGTAAACAATCTAATTCTATTAGTGAATATATATTTGAACCGACTTGGGCATTAAGCAATCTAGGGTTTGTTTTCTGGAATTGGCCCATTTTCAAAGACTCATTTATTGCTGAATTGAAGGAATTCACAGGAAAGAGAATTATAAAAGTGGAAGGAAAACTATGAATAAAATTGCCTAACTTACACGCTACTGCCATACCCAAGTCCGTTTGAAAAATATTAAAAAACACCAGAATAATAAATGGAATTACCTAAATATCACGAAACTTTTATACCAATTTTGGAAACATTGAATTCTATTGAATCAACTAGTAGTCGAGAATTAGCAAGAAAAGTTAGAGATAATTACTATTCAGAACTTCCAAAAGAACTTTTGGACAAAAAGACAAGTTCAGGAGCAAATGTTTTAATTGACAGAATACTTTGGGGAAAATCTTATCTGAAAATGGGTAAATTTGTATCCTACCCTAGAAGAGGAATGGTTAAAATCACGGACAAAGGAAAACAAACATTAACAAATGGTCAACTTCTTTTGTCAGATTTAAAAAATGATCCTGATTTTGTTCAACATCGCACGTCTGTTAAAAGTAAAAAAGACGATAAAACAGAATTAGAAACTGTTGATGTTGATAGTTCATCACCACAAGATTTAATAGATACTGGCTTTGAAACAATTGAAACAGAGGTTAAAACTGAACTTTTAGATAAACTTAAAGAACTTGACCCATATTTCTTTGAAAAAGTAATTTTGATATTACTTAAAAAAATGGGTTATGGAGATTTTATTGAAACTTCAAAATCAGGAGATGGTGGAATAGACGGAATAATAAATGAGGACAAACTTGGACTTGAAAAAATTTATACTCAAGCAAAAAGATATAATGAAAACAAAGTAAGAGAAAAGGATATAAGAAACTTTATTGGAGCTATGAGTGGAGACACTTCTAAAGGAGTTTTTATAACTACATCAACATTTGACGCTTCTGCAATAAAAAAAGCAAGAGAGGCACATCATTCAATTATTCTGGTTGACGGGCCAAAATTGGTAGACTTAATGCATCAGTATAATGTTGGAATACAAGTAAAAACAACATATGAAGTTAAAGAAATTGATTATGATTTCTTTGAAGGAGAATAGAGCAATCAAGCTCAACAACGTACAAGATTAATTACTAGTTTTAGCCTAAATATGAATCCCTAAGCGTTAGGACTATCATACTTTCTATCTGTGATTTATTTGCTAAATTAGGAGCTTAAACACGCAGCTAATCTTAAACAAAATTGCTGTGTGCAACCTAATAATACACTATGGACTTTAAACGAACAGGAATAATATTGTACACTATTGAGTATAAAAAATGTGTAGACTTTTATGAAAACATACTTGAATTAAACAAAATGTTTGAAACTGAAAATTTAACGTGTTTTGAATTTGGTAACTCTTATTTGATGGTAGAGCTAGATGATGAATATAACGGAACACAAACTGAATCTGAACGAATTAAGACTTGTTTACGAATGAACGTTTCAAACGTTAAAATTCTTGCAAACAAACTGATTGAAAAAAATATTGAAGTAGACTACCAAGAACACACTTGGGGAACAATTGCGAAATTTTTTGACCCAGACGGAAATTTATGTGCCTTTAAGGACAATGAAACGTTTGAAAAACAAATTGCAGACGGAATTAAAGTGAACTAAGCAGAAGAAGAGTTAACTAACACTTGTACAAGACTATTTTTATTTGCTAAATTAGGTGTGTAAACACGTTGTAAAACACTAACAAAAACATATGAAAAAGTACTATTATATAATATCAATTATTTTATTGCAATCATTGTTTGCTTGTAAAAATAACTGTACACCAGATATTACAGGAGTAAATTTAACCAATTCCATTTTTCTTACTACAATTGATTCCTTAAAAAGTGTTGATGCTAACAGTTATAGAATTGAACTTCGTTTAGATATAGATCAAATAAATAAAAGACAAGATAAAGATTGCATCCAAGGAGAAAAAGGACTAAAAAGTAATATTAAAGAGTTAAGTATTGTTTCAAATGCTAATATTTTTAATACTACAGCTGGAGAAAAAATTAATCTTGACAATTTTAGAATTTATGACTATGTCGGATTTATTTCAGATGATTACGGTGAGGATATTGATGCTAATTTTAAAAGATATAGATTAAATGAATGGATTGATATGATCAATAATGACTATAGAGATACATACGACTCAACCTTTAAGTTTTATAATAATTTTTATATCGAATTCTCAGACAAAAACCAGTCAGCAAACAATGTTAAATTCAAATTAATAGTAACACTAATGAATGGTAATGTATTTGAAGCAGAAACAAAGCCTATAAATATTACTTAACTTTAAGTTGCTAACGCATTTAATCATTAACTATAAATGCGTGTATAACTCCTGGTAACCAACCAATAATAGTTAGTATAAGACTAATTAAAAATGTTTTTCCTATTCCGTGTTTCATAAATACTGCTAATGGTGGTAGTACTATATTTAGTATAATTGTTAGTAATGACATATGTAGTTATTTTAATTAATAATTCTATTTTTCTAAGTTTTTTTTATTCTAGTTATTCTTCTTCTTTCTCATCTACCAACATCCTATGATCACTTTTCTTTAACCCAACAATGGCAATAATATTTGTAACGGTACCATATAACATTAGTATGGTAATAACCATCATTCCGCTAATAATAGAGGAGGAGAAAAGTGTTCCCCAATAAATATATTTGTACCACCAAACGGCTACGTTATCTGCTTCTGTAATTGGAATATTAAAAAACTGAAAGAGAATTAATGTACTTATAAAAAGTATGGTGTCAAACTTAGCAATACTTAATACCTGTGTATAGTGTTTCTTTTTAAGTTTTGTTTCTGTACCTGTACTTATCCCCAGTAAAGTTAATAGTAAGGCTAAAATTGTGGCAGATGCCAATATTATGGTATTACAAAGCATATTAAGACCTTGTATAGATGAACTTAACAGTTTTTTAGCCTCATAGCCCGATATGTTACCTAAAATAAAGACACCAAATGCTATAAAAATTGTTGTTACAGCACCACCTATAAAGGCGCGTTTATGATTTTTAAAAAAGTTGCTCATTTTTATATGATCTTATATCCTATGGGTTTAAAACTTCCACCATTACTATCTTTTGCAGAGCAAGCTGTTAAAGCTACAATTAAATCCATTTGGGCTTCAAAACAAACATAATCACCAGATTGTGATGTGGGTGGCTCAACTTTTATTTTCCCAGATTTATTAAAAACAACATTCATAAATATATTAAATGCAGTAGGTATATCATCTTTTTGAATACCGTAGGGCTCTAAATTTTTGTAAAGGTTTTCAAAACAACTTGGGTGGTATTCTTCAATACCGTAAAAATGTTTAAACGTTTTTCTATCACACGGTGCAAGTAAAAAATCGTTTCTACCGTTTGTATCTTCTATAATTTTTACCATTTTATTACTTCTGTTACTCCAGAGGTAATTGCCTTTTGTTAGTAAAATAGACTCTTCAAAATCTAATGTTTTACCTGAAGATACTTTCTCTTTTATATCGGTTTTATTCAAAAATAAAATGTCTGATACTTGCTTACCTTCAATATCAATAACCTTAAGTATTTGACCCTTTTTAAGTTCTAAAGCTGCTCCGGATTTTGGTGGTATAGTAATCATTTTTTATGAAATTGGTATGGACATTTCCATTTGTTATTTACTGCTCTTCCGCTATATTGTCTTGCTTCGCTACCAGCTCCAAAATCTTCTAGCATTGGATTTATAGAACCTTGATATTCCTTATCTCTACGCCTAATTAAGTCTCTTACGCGAGTATAACGATTGGTTTTACGAAGCTTATCAAACTGATTATGTAAGTTAAACACAATCATAGGAAATGGTGATGATCTTGCTTTTCTGGAAGCATTAGGATGCATACCAACTATGTAGAACGACTTGCCTAAGATGCTCATACTAAATTTTGGCGAGGATACATCAGAATCTGTACTATTATCCCATTCACAATCATCCTTACAGTGTAGTTGATACAGTAATTTCCAGAGTGCGTTTTCAAAAGCTAATTCAGTTTTAAATTCGTCATCTTTAAATACGGCAATAAAGGTTTGAAACTTTTTAGATTCATCATTAATTTCATTTAAGTAACTATTTAAATCGTTTAATAGAGTAGGGACACATTGTTTAGAAATTTTACTATAATTATGAATAGATATAGTATCATTTGCAACAACACTTTGTGCCATAACACAAGGATGATCGTCAAGAATAAATTCTTTTACCATATCATCAACAGCAGTTGTATTCTCTATTTTGTCCATTGTGTGTAATTCCATTTTTCAATGCTTTAATGCGTTTGTATCATTTTTATGCTAAATTAAATGGAGTGTAGTTTAAGCTTTATCTCAATCCGTCATATTATTAACCTTATCAAGTATATAAGAATTTATGCATTATTTCTTCACTTGTATTTTATAAAAAGGCTAGTAGTTTTAGTATTTATATGATACTAATATGGTGTAATTAGCACCATATTACCCAATGCTAAAACTATTTTAGCAGTCTTACATATTTTATTATTTTGTAATATATTTCTTACTAGATTTGTTTCAAAACAACAATGTTAATTACAAAAAACAGACTACTATGAAATTAAAAATTATGAAACCAAAAAAGGTATTTTTAAGTTTTCTTCTGGCATTTATTTGCTTGCTAGGGTACAGCCAAAAACCAAACGGACAAACATCTAATCCGAATGATAATTTTAAATTATTAAACGATTTTTCAGATGAATTTAATACAGGTAACATTAATTGGAGCAAATGGAGTAAAACGGCTAATTTACCAAACACAAAAGCTTGGAAGTGGGATAACAATGCCAATGCTAAACCGGTAAATTATAAAGGTGAGCGTTCTGTTGAGCTTACTATGCGTCAAAACGCCAATAATGCAAGAGATGGCATTACATATTTTAAAAGTGGCTGTTTACAAACTATTAAACAGTTGCCTAAAAACTTTGTAGGTTATGTAGAATCCAGAATTTATGGTGCAGAAATTAACTCTCCAAAAGCAACAGGTCTTGACAAATACAGAGGTGTGTGTCCGTCTTTTTGGTTATACAGTAAGTTTTTTGATAATAAACCAATTGGTGAGGCTGTATACACAGAAATTGATGTTGTAGAACTACAACAATTTGATTTTGATCCTAATGGTCCGGTTGGGCATCAACAAGATTTAATTACAGATGCAGAATCTAATCTTCATTTAGTAAAAAAAGCAAGTTTTGGTAGAGATTGGTTTAGACCAAAACAACCAAAAGCAAGAGCTACTCAATTAAATAAGTATGAGTTACCTGGTAAATTTGATCCTACAAAAGGTTGGCATACCTATGGTTGTGAAATAACACCTACTAAATTATATTTTTATGTAGATGGCGTTAGAGTAGGTAGAGCTTTAGATAATACTTATTGGAGTGATAATCCTATGTATGTTATAGCATCATTAGGTTTAAGAGTACCATTTGTAGCGTTTCAGGGTAATGTATTTGAGCCTGTGAACCCAGAAGTAAATCCTAGAGCAAAAAAGAATATAGATGAAATGCCAGTATCTATGCACGTAGACTATATAAGAGTATGGGAAAAAAATGGTTCTGGAGGAACTAATAATCCTGTTGGTAACTGTTCAACAGCTCCAACTTGGAAAAAATCAGGAAATTTTACAAAAGGAGACAGAGTAAAGCTTAATAATGCAATTTATGAACTAAAAGCTAGTAATGGTAGTTGTAGACCAGGTGGAGCTTCTGGCTGTTCTTCAAACCAATGGACTAAAGTATCTGACTGTACATCTAATAGCAGTATTATTAATACTGACGCAGGAACTGTATATCCAAACCCTGCGAATACAGTAGTTAATGTGGTAGCTACTAAAGGAGATTTTATTAGAGTAATTACTTCTGTAGGTACAGTAGTACGTACCGTAAAGGCTAAAAATAATACCACTGTAATAGATATTTCTGCATTGCCAGCAGGTATGTATACTGTTACAATTACGGGTAGCAACAAAAATGAAACTAAACAATTGCTTATTCAATAGTTTTAATTCTTATAAATAAATTTAAAAAGCAGAATTGAGGTTAAACTTAATTCTGCTTTTTTTGTTATTGGGCGTTTTTTACTAGCATACATAATTATGCAACAAACATATTTATCTAGTGAATAAACACTCTTTTTATAAAACGACGTAGGAGGGAAGTGTAATGTGTGTGGAATGGATTAGTATGCCAGAATGCTATTGGACTGTCATTTAATTATTTTCTAACCCTTTTGTCAGTAAATATTTAGTAAAAACGCATAAAAAATGCCATAATGTCTTAAACAAGACATTTGGCACGAATTTTGTACTAAATTCAGCTATTGTTTGTTACGATTAAAACAATTAAATATTTCTAATTCTAGAGGCTTAGGACCTTTATTTATTAGTGACTTATAAGTTTTAAAAGTTTATTTTAAAGATAATTTTCGACGTTATCAGTGTGCAAATATAAAAATAAATTGTTAATAACAATGTTAAAATAAATATAAATTAAAAAATATCATATCCTAGAAAGTAAATTTTAAAATATCAAGAAACATAAAAAAGCAATAAGTGCTTTTATTAAATAAGTATTAACAATAGTGTTAATACATAACAATTTTAAAATATATAGAGATATGAATATATCAGAATATTATAAGTTAGGATATCAACAACAAAAATTAGACTTTGTTGATATCAAATTAAATACAGACAACTTATTGTTTGTAGATCCAAGGTTGATAGAAAGCTTGGGAACACCTTTAGCAACAAAAATGCAAAAGCATTTAGAAGTTTTTTGGGGTGAATTAGTAAAAAATGTAAAACAAAAATCATTTGGGCAAGCAGATTATTTATTATCTGGTTTGGGAGAGCCAAATGAAACAAGGTTAGGTTATGCATTTAGTAAAGATTACGGAAACTCCGTTGGAAATAAATTAAGGCAAAGAATAGCCAATACAATTTATAACAATATAGCAGTAAAAACAGGCGTTTTAAGTCATTTTGCTGATATAGAATTGTATTTTGAAGATATTAGTTCTGATAGAATTTCTGATATTACTACTAAAATTATTAAATCTGTTTTGATTGAGTTTACTCAAGAACAATGTAGAATTCATAAAATACCAATGAAAACTTTTGTTCAAAAAGACATTTTTGATATTAATACTCTGAAATGGGTTAGCAAAAAAGTTGAACTTCCAGAATACTTTGGTAAGCCAATAATTTTTGTTCCTAAAAATATTGTTAGACTTGAAAATACTGCTGGTAAAAATGTAAGTTGTTTTTATAGATATGCAATAAGACAGTTTGTTAGTAATGACACTGAAATGTTAATAGACGTTAGTGCTACTGGAAAAGAAGGGAAAATACTTATCAAAGATGTTAAGTCTAAATATCCTTTATCTAAAGAATCATTAGCTAATTGGACAATACATTTTGGTAAATTATTAATTGATTATAAGACAGACCATTTAAGTGGTAGATTAAGAGTTTTAACTGACGAAGAAATAATCGAAATCATATATGATGATGGTTATTCTGATGTAGGCTAGTAACTAATTAGATTATATAAAGGCAGGTGTTTTTCACCTGCCTTTTTTTTTGGCCTCATAACCTCAAAGTTTCGGGGTGGTTAAAACAATAGGAGAAATGAGCGTCCATATTTTAGGCTATCCAAATGCAATTATCCAGTGGATGATTGTATTTGGATATAGCACTTTACTTAAATATCGTTTCATATCGTATTTAACTAAAAAACAAATCCACGAGAATCGCGTATTTTAAAATTTCTGTACCTAAATACAGAATACGTAAATTATAAGCAGTATATATTTAGTTATAATTATAAGGCTAATTGTAGTTTTATAACTTTTTGTGAAAATGTATTTTAGTTTTACATAACGACTAATTATAGCTACACATCTAAATTATTCTAACGAAGCCATAATTAGCTTTGCATAATTACTCGATATAAGCATAAAGACAATTATATCATTAATTATGTAAAATATCGCTGAAATGCTCTATTTCGATAACTGCTATAAATTGTACTATAATTTATATTATGTAAAATAGGATTATTTAGACTCTTACTCTTCTCTATAAATTAATGTAAATTTTTAGTTGGTAAGCTTTAGGTTATTAATAATGTGTTTGCCTACATTTTGGCCTTGTACAACACCATTATCAATTGCAGCTCTGTAATGTATACCACCATACAAACGGCTTATAGCAGCTTCATTAGCAGCAGTATTAAAAGACGTAAATTTTCTGCTTGGCAAACCAAAAGGCAATTCGGTGTCATCTGTAAAGCTAAAATTATCACCAAACAAATGTGTTAATATAGTTGCAGATGCTCCAGAAACCACAGAATGCCCACTCGTATATTCCGGAAAAGGCGGCGTTTGTAATAATGGTGTCCATTCTTTATCTATAGTATTGTTAATTAGTGTTTCGGGTCTAATTAAATTGCTACGGTATTTTTCATCCCAACAACTAATAAAGGCATCAAAAATACCAATAGATGTTATGGTATTTGCGTGTACAGCAGCTGTAAAGTCTAGCTTTTGCTGTTTACACGCTATTTTTGTTATTCCCATCCAATGTGCACCTGGAGTAATTTTTTTTGTGGCAATCATTAAATGGCCTTTGCTTGTAGATACATACGGGTTGCAATCCCAAAACCTTGCAATTGCTACTTCCTCTGTGGTATCTCCGTTTTTCCTAATCTTGTTCGTAACTGTGTATACTTCTTGCAATTCTTTATAAAACGCACTGTTGGGTTCCATAGAAAACTCAGGATGCCTTTTTGGTTTAAACTGTGCTGCAGAATCTAGTACCATTGTTCTTATTTTGTTCCAATGTGGCTCTATACCGTCCATATAAGCTGGTGGCGTTGGTTGCCATCTGCCAGGATTATCTGTAGTAACTTCATACCCTGCAAAAGATCTTGTTTCTTTATAATTGTCTTTGTGTAACCAGTCTTTTATGCGGTTAGCAACTTTTAAACCGTATGTTTTAGATGCTGTAAACTCTGTTGCGTTGGTCTTTTTCCAACTAGTAAAAAGGCTATCTGCGTACGTAGTTACAATGTTGTCTTTAAAAATAAGTTCTTTACTAACATCTATATATGCAACAAGTGCAGCAACTTTTAAATTAACATCTTTTGGTGCTTCTGGAATAGATTCTAGACTTTTTATTTTAGTAGATAAAGAGCTGTATTTTTTGTTGTTTTGTGCCATAATTTCATACGCTGCAACATTAGGATACATATATATTCTGCTTGCCACAGGTGGCGAAAATATATCATGAATCATAGTTTCTGTAATTTTATCTACAGCCTTAAAATACGCATCTACAGGTACTTCTATTGCTGCATTTTCCTTTTTGCAAGATACTACTGTACATAGGCAAAGCAAGATAAAAAAAGTGTACTTGCTATATATATTACTTTTTATTTGATGCATTTTATACGTTTTAGTTGATGTAAAAACTTTTAGCTATAGTATTGTTTTGTGTGGCTATAATAAGACTACTATTTGTGGCTGTTTTTGCTTCAATAATATGATTGGATTGTTCTGGAACATAAAAACCAGATTCACTATTGTTTACCACATTAAATCCTGTTTTACTTCCTTTTAGGTAGATACCTTTTATGGCTCTTGTAAACCCGTATACAGTTTCAGAGGTAGTGTTGTTGCCAACCAAAAGAGCATCTAAAAATCCATCTTTATCTATGTCTTTAATAAGAATATCATTTATTGGTGCAAGCTGACAAATATTAGGTAGTTTATTAATTTTAAAGGTGTTATTGCCCAAGTTTTCTATATAAACGCTTGCAAATGTAGTTGCTTTTAAGGTTTCTTCTTCTAGGTTTTTTATTTCTAATAATTCTGTAAAAGAAGGATTTGAAAATGCTGCATAGCTACTATACTTTTGCTTTAATACCACCAATTGTTTTACAATATCATCTCTTGTTTGTACTGGTAACAAAACGTTATTTTTATCTAAATCTGTAAAATACTGAGCAATTATTGGATCTATACTACCATTTTTATCAAAATCTTGCTTGTATACATACACTGGTTTGTTCTCTTCTGGACAAACAAAACTATTTTCTCCTTGGTTTCCAGCAATAAAATCTATATCGCCATCATTGTCAAAATCACCTGCTTTTATCGTATTCCACCAACCCGAAACTTCTGTAGTCTTATTTCCTGTATTTACCCAGTTAGGAGTAATCTTTTTTAAAGTGCCATTGTTGTTTATAAAAATTGAAATAGACATCCACTCGCCTACTACAATCAAATCTTGCCAACCGTCATTATTAACGTCTTGCCAGGTTGCATCTGTAACCATTCCTATTGTGGTTAGTTCATCGTTTTTAACAGTACTAAAAACGCCTGCATTGTTTTGTAATAAGCTACTATTTGGCGCAGTTGGGTAGCTTCCTTTTACCAATCTGCTACCAACAAAAACATCTATATCTCCGTCTTTATCATAATCATTAGCCGCAATGCAGGAACCTATATTTTGTAGCTTTGGTAAGTTATTATTCGTCAATGTAAATTGTCCAATACCATTATTAATATAAATTCTGTCTTGTAAAACATTAGAGTTGCTATCAAACTCTGCTCCACCACTAGCCACAAAAAGGTCTAAATCCTTATCATTATCAATATCTATAAATACAGCGGCTGCATCTTCATATATACTATCTAACTTTTGTGTAATTTGATAAATGCCATCTTTACTTTGAGTCCATATAGTAGACGGCTGGCCTTTACTACCACCAATAAAAAGCTCATCTCCCAAGGTTTTATTAATATTTGCTGCTGCTATACACGGTCCTAGTTTAGAGTACTGACTCATTAACAAATGTTGAGAAACGTAATCATGACCACTATTTTCTTGGTGTTTAAATGGTAAAATTGATGTGTTATTTTTTAATAAGGCTAATTCTAAAGCAGATGTATTATTAGTTACTTTAGCATATTTAATATCTACCTCTAAAACAGTGTTTATTTTAGGATTATATACCTTTGTTATTTGTTTATTTGGCCATATTATATGTAAAGAGTCTACAATAGTATCTTTTATTCCAAAATGAATAATAGGTTCTACAGAGGACAAATACCCGCGTGTAAGAGATTGATATTGTGTTTGCATATTGCCATTAGACCATAATTTAATTTTTGTTCCAATAGCTTTACTATTTTTTTTGTTTCCTTTTAATTTTAATCTTAAAAAGTTGGACTCAGTAGTTAGATCTGTTGTATTGTTTTGTAAAATAAAAGCCTTTTGGTTAATGTTATTTACAACAATATCTAAGTCGCCATCATTATCTAAATCTGCAAAAGCTGCGCCATTACTAAAAGATTTTTCTGTACTCCCCCATTGTTTACTAACGTCTTTAAATTTTAAATTATTGGTGTTTTCATAAAAATAATTAGGAATAAAAACACCAGGAGCTTTAGAAATAAGTGCAGACAACTGTTTGTTTTTAGCTGTTTCTGATCCAAAAATTGTGCTTTGCTTAGAGTAGTTTATAAAATCTAAATCTGTAATATCCTTTACATATCCATTAGTAATATAAATGTCTTTATCGCCATCATTATCAAAATCTACCATCATAGGAGACCAGCTCCAATCTGTAGCTGCTACGCCAGAAAATTTAGCTGTTTCACTAGCTTGTACAACAGTATTGTTTAACAATCCATTATGTATTTGCAACGTATTACGCATAAATTGTGAACTATAATTGTTGCGTTGTGCAGTTAAAAATTTATCATAATTATGTGGACCTAACATACTTTTTTGCCGCTTGTAGCTTTTAGGTAACATATCTACAACCATAATATCTGGGTAGCCAGAGTTAGTTACGTCTGCAACATCTACTCCCATACCATTAAAGCTTTGTACACTTAACAATTCTTTATTAAATTCTGCAAACCCTTTGTGCTTATGAGTAACAGTATCTACACCATTATTTATATACACTAAATCTTCAGTTAAAAAATCATTAGATACATAAATATCTGGTAAATCATCATTATTAAAGTCCTGTACAGCTACACCCAAAGAAAATCCTTTGTGTTTAATCCCCAAACTGTCTGATACATTTGTAAAAACAGGATGTTTTATACCCTCTACGCTATCATTACGCAATAAATAATCTGCTAGCTCTTTGGTATAATAATGTTTAGGAACAGGTGAATTTTGAGAAAAACGAGAGCTCCCATTGTGAATAATAAAAACATCTAAGTCTCCATCTAAATCATAATCAAAAAATACGGCTTGCTGACTATTGTTAGGGTCGTTTAATTGGTAAGCAGCAGCTTCTTCTGTAAATGTTGGTATTCCGTTTTTAGTTAACCCATTATTAATAAAAAGTAAGTTGTTGCAATTGCCACTGCAATTTGGTCCGCCTACACTTAAATAAATATCATCCCAACCATCTGCATTAATATCTATAACAGTAACGCCTGTTACCCATGAAGTTGTAGTAAAATTTGCAGCTTGGGATATATCTTTAAAAGTTAACCCTCCATTATTTAAATATATTTTAGAAGATACTTGGTTACCTGTAAAAACTACATCTTGTAAACCATCGTTGTTAAAGTCACCAATACCAACTCCTCCTCCATTATATATGTACTGAAACGTAACAATGTTTAAACTGTCATTACCCGTAATAGTATTGTTAAACTCAACATTAGTAGCAGATGTTTGCAGTAAAGTAAACCTATTGTTGCTAGTAGATTTATTACATGAGGTAGTAAGTAATACCACTGCACAAATTAGTAATATGTGTTTCAAAATGGTTAGTTTTTTATAAAAGGCAAGTTATAAAAAAAGTTTTAGAAGAAATTTTAAAATAATGACACATTTTTTTTGCTTTTAAACACAACTATTTGCGCTACCATAAGTCCAAACTACCAGTAAAATATGGGAGTTAAAACAACTAACTTTTAATTGGAGTTTTTAACACAAAAAAAGTGAAATTATTTGTCATTTTAAGGACCTAAACAACATCCAAGAATTATAGCTAAAACGTAAATAAGGTTTAACCTTAAATAAAACACAATGAGAACACTAAGTATTATTTTATTTGCTTTAGCAACTGCTGTTACAACTACGTTTACAACAGCATCATTTACGGGAACCTACGATGGTTTTGAAGATGAAATGTATGTGTTTACTACAGATGAAGGACAAACAATGGAGTTTGATGAAGTAAGTCCGGAAACTTTAGAGAAATATGACTTGTTAGACGAGTCTTTTAAAGGAAAAACATTCAAGGTAACCTATGAGGTGGTTACTTACACTAATGACGAAACTGAAGAGGAGGAAGTAAAAAACATTTTAACTGACTTAACATTATTAGAAGAGTAATTAAAACAACAAAAAGCGTTGCTAGTCTGCAACGCTTTTTACTATTAGCTAGTAATAAAACTAAAATTTAACATATTTTCTTACATTTTTAATAATCACCTAATAAACAGTTAGTTAAGTAGATAATTTTTGTTAAAAATATAACAATTTAACATTAAAAAAAGGATAAAACCATTTTTTATAACATCTAAAGCATTTTTTAACGCGTAGATATAACAGTTATTAACCCTAAATTAATTTGAACACTATGAAAACTTTATCAATTGTATTATTTGCATTAGCTACGGCTGTAACATCTTTAGTATCAACAGAAAGCGTAACTGCTACCTATTCTGGTTATGACAACGAAGTATATCAATTTTCTGCTGAAGATGGATCTACTTTGGAATTTCAAGGAGTAAGTTCTGAAGCATTAGGTAAGTACGACTTGTCTGACGATGCTTTTAAAGGTAAAACATTTACAATTACGTATGAATCTGAAACGGTAGTAGATGATGAAACGGAAGAAGAAGTAACAACAAGTATTATTACTGATTTAGAATTGCAAGAGTAATTGCTTAAAATCATTAATTTATTAAAAGCGTAGCTATTTTAGCTGCGCTTTTTTTATTTTTAATAAACATACAAACTATTAATTTTTAATACCTTAAATTTTATAGCGTAGACAAATTTTTAACTTTAATATAATATTAGGTTTAAACATTTGATTTTTTAGTGTACTATATGTATCTTCAAATAAAATACTAGACCTATGAACATAAACTTTCACTACGATGGTGTTACTGCAAGTAACCGTTTGGAAATATTAGCCGCAAAAAAAATTGATAAACTTTTAAACAAGTATGATTTTATTGTAAGTGCAGACATTTTTTTTAAAAAAGAGAATACATCTTCTCCTGAAAAAGGAAAAGTAATTGGTGTAAGGTTAAGCGCTCCTGGACCTAGATTATTTTCAGAATCTAGTGAGGCGTCTTATGAAGCCGCAATTACATCTAGTATAGATGATTTAAGCAGACAATTAGAAAAGAGAAAAGCTAAAATGAAAACACATTAATAATCTGTTTCCATTTTAACTTTTAGCAACGTCTAAATTGTAAAAAAACTGTTAGTATATTAGTATGCTAACAGTTTTTTTAATTCTGTAATAAACCTTTGTTTTGGTTGGTATTTTGTTTCTAAGTCTTTTGCAAAAGGTATTGGGGTTTCTATACTTGCTACACGCTTTACTGGTGCATCTAAATACTCAAAACAGTCTTCTATAACCATTGCAGATATATCACTAGCTATGCCTCCAAACATACTATCTTCTTGTAAAATTATAATTCGGCCTGTTTTTTTAACAGATGTATAAATAGCTTCTTTATCTAAAGGAGTTAAAGTTCTTAAGTCTATTAGGTCTGCACTAATTTCTGGTGTGTTTTCTAAACTTTCTAATGCCCAATGCACACCAGCTCCATAACTAACAATAGTTACTGCAGTACCTTCTTTAATTAGGCTTGCTTTTCCAATTGGTAAAGTATAATAACCTTCTGGAACATCTTGGTAAACGCTCCTGTACAGTGCTTTGTGTTCAAAAAATAAAACCGGATTTGGATCTTCTATTGCTGTTGCTAACAATCCTTTAGCATCATAAGGAAAAGCTGGGTAAACTACTTTTAAACCTGGTGTTTTTGTAAACCAAGCTTCATTTGTTTGTGAATGAAATGGCCCTGCTCCCACACCGCCACCACATGGCATACGCACCACTACATCTGCTTTTTCTGCCCATCTGTAATGAGATTTAGCTAACAAGTTTACAATAGGATTAAAACCACTACTTACAAAATCTGCAAATTGCATTTCTACAACAGCTTTGTGCCCGTTAATAGATAACCCCATTGCTGTAGATACAATTGCAGATTCACAAATTGGAGTATTGCGTACCCGTTCTGTTCCAAACTCTGCTACAAAACCTTCAGTAATTTTAAAAACACCGCCATATTCTGCTACATCTTGCCCCATAATAACAAGGTTTTCATACTTATCCATAGCTTGCTTTAAGCCTTCAGATATGGCATCAACCAATCGTATGTTTTTAACGTTATCTGTAGGTGTAATAGCTTTAAAATTAAATGGTTTGTACACATCATTTAATTCGTTTTCTATGGTAGATGTTATTGCTGGTTCATCAAAAGCAACTTGTAAATTGTCATTAATTTCAGCTTTAAAATCTGCCTTTATGGTTGCAATTAAATCATCTGTTAAAATGTTATTATTTTTTAAAAAAGCTTCGTAATTAGCTATTGGATCTTTTTTTGCCCATTCATCTAACAATGAATTTGGTACATAAGCAGTGCCACTAGCCTCTTCATGACCACGCATTCTAAAAGTTAAAAATTCTATTAATATGGGTCTAGGATTTTTTCTAATACTCTCACACAATTTAGTTACTTTACCGTAAACCTCTAATATATTGTTACCATCTATTTGGTGAGACTCTATGCCGTAACCTATACCTTTATCTACAAGATGTTCACAGTAATATTGTTCTTTAGTTGGTGTAGATAAGCCGTAGCCGTTGTTTTCAATACAAAATAAAACAGGTAATTGCCATACAGCAGCAACGTTTAAAGCCTCGTGAAAATCACCTTCGCTGGTAGCGCCTTCTCCTGTAAATACAGCTGTTACCTTGCTATTATCTTTTAACTTATTTGCCAAAGCAATACCGTCTGCTACACCTAATTGCGGACCAAGGTGAGATATCATCCCAACAATATTAAATTCTTGTGTTCCAAAATGAAAACTACGATCTCTACCCTTAGTAAACCCGTTTGCTTTTCCTTGCCACTGAGAAAATAACCTATATAAAGGAATGTCCCTTGTTGTAAACACCCCTAAATTACGGTGCATAGGAAGAATATATTCGTTTTTTTGTAAGGCACTAGTTACGCCAACAGCAATGGCCTCCTGGCCAATACCACTAAACCACTTAGAAATTTTGCCCTGACGCAATAAAATAAGCATTTTTTCTTCAATTAAACGTGGCTTTATCATACGTTTGTACAGTAATAACTGTTCTTCTGAAGAAATTGTTTCGTTATTGAATTCCATTTAGCGGAAAATTTTATAAATTGAGAATTAAAAGTAACAAATAAGAAGAGATGTTGTTACAAAAATTAATAATTTATCAAAAAATGTTAGATTATTATTAAATTTGAATATAAAAATATTAAACGATGAGTTCTATTCCAAGTGTCAATTTACAGGAATTTTTATCTGACGACAAGACACAAAAAGAAAAGTTTATCAAGGAAATTGGTAGTGCTTTTGAAAACATAGGTTTTGTTGCCTTAAGTGGCCACTTTTTATCTGATGAGTTAGTGGCAGATTTATATGAAGAAATTAAAATCTTTTTTAATCAGCCTCAAGAATTAAAAGACAGCTATGAAATTGAAGGTATTGGCGGTCAGCGTGGCTATACTTCTTTTGGTAAGGAGCACGCTAAAGGTAAAAAAGAAGGAGATTTAAAAGAATTTTGGCATTTTGGACAGTACGTAGAAAATGATCCTAAATTAGAAGCAGAATACCCAGACAATGTTATTGTAAAAGAGCAACCAAAATTTAATGCTGTTGGTAAAGAAACATTTAAAATGTTAGAAAAAACAGCTAAATATGTGCTTAGAGCACTTGCTTTACACTTAAATTTAGAAGAAACTTATTTTGATGATTACATTAAAAACGGTAATTCTATTTTAAGACCTATACATTACCCACCTATTAAAGATGAGCCTAAAAATGCAGTACGTGCAGCAGCTCACGGAGATATTAACCTTATTACATTGTTAATGGGGGCACATGGTAAAGGTTTGCAAGTTAAAAACCACAATGGTGAATGGGTAGATGCTATTGCACGCCCAGATCAGTTAATGATTAATGTAGGTGATATGTTGTCTAGACTAACAAATAACAAATTAAAATCTACCATACACCAAGTTGTTAATCCGCCTAAAGAGCTTTGGGGAACTTCTCGTTACTCTATTCCATTTTTTATGCACCCAGTTAGTGAAATGCCGCTAAATTGCTTAGAAAATTGTGTAGATGAAAATAACCCTAAACAGTTTGATGATATTACTGCTGGTGAATTTTTACACGAAAGATTAATAGAATTAGGACTTATTAAAAAGTAATAATTTAAAAAATAACTATACAAAACAACTAAATATTGGCATTTAAAACTCCAGTATTTGGTTGTTTTTTCTTTTTTATATTGATAAAAACCCTAAATAAGCATTAAACCAATATTTTAATACAATGGACTTACAAGACCAATTAAAAAATCTTTTTCCAGATCATAAACCATCAGAAGAAACAGAAAAAGAGACTCCTAAAAGTGATATTTGGTTGCAAGACGACCCTATTATTTGCAAGTATGAAAAACGTAAAGGAAAACCTATTACCATATTAGAAGGGTATACTGGAGCCGATAAAGATTTTAAACTTTTGGCCAAAGAACTAAAGCAAAAACTTAGTGTTGGTGGTAGTTTTAAAAATGATAGTATTATTATTCAAGGCGACTACAGAGATCAGATAATGAGCATATTAAAAGAGAAAGGTTTTAACGTAAAACGTGTTGGCGGTTAAAATTGTTAATTTTTTTTTGATTATTTAGATAAAAATGTAATTTTAAGAGTTCAAATCTAGAATACTACTATGAGTTCTACCTTACACATAACCAACGGAGGAAACTTTACAGATAGATTGAAAAACTTGCCTATTAAAGGAGACATTATTACCTGGAATGAAATGTTGTGCGAAGGCAAAACATTAAACAATGTAGGTAGTGAAAGTTTCTGGAAAACTAGGTTCGATTTTTTAAGCAAAAACTATAAGGTTTCAAAAGCAAAATTTATAGATCTTACTTTAAAAGAGTATAGGTCTTTATGTAATCACAAAAAAGAAGATAAAATAGTTTTGTGGTTTGAGTATGATTTATTTTGCCAAATTAATATGCTTGCTGTAGTAAGTTGGCTAAAAATGCACCGCAGATATGCAGAAATATCTGTAGTTTGTAGTGGTGAAATTGAAGGCCAATCTAAACTTTTTAGTTTAGCTGAGTTAACAGATGAGCAATTACTAAATCATTATGAAGAACGTACTTTTTTACGTCAGGACGATATAGAATATGCAGATTATATATGGCAATTGTATTGTAGTGATAACCCAATAAGGTTAGAAAACTTAACAGATTTCGCTAAATATAGGTTTCCTTACCTAGAAAAAGCTATAGAATTACATTTACAGCGTTTCCCTTCAATTAAAAATGGGTTAAATTCAATAGAAAATAATCTTTTAGAATTGGCATCAACCCAAAAACCAAAAACCAAAAACGAGTTTGTAAAAAAACTGTTATTAGCAGATAATAGTTATGGTTTTGGAGATATTCAATATCAAAAAATGATAACTTCTTTAAAACCTTTATTTGGCTCTTTTAATCCAGTTAAATTAACAAAAAAAGGAAAAGAAATACTAGAACAACAAACAAGTTATTACTCTTGTATACAAGACAATAACATTTATCTGGGTGGTGCATTAAAGTACAACTTTTTGTACAACACCAACACAGACAGAATCCTTAAATTATAATATGCAATTAAGTCCATCGGAGTTAATTTTAAATGCTGACAATAGCATTTATCACCTTAATATATTACCAGAAGACATAGCAACTACCATAATTACAGTTGGTGACCCTGACAGAGTTGGTGAAGTTTCTAAATATTTTGATACTATTGAACTAAAAAAAGGTAAAAGAGAGTTTATTACACATACTGGTGTGCTTAATGGGAAACGTATTTCTGTTATTTCTACAGGTATTGGTACAGACAATATAGATATTGTTTTAAACGAATTAGACGCTTTGGTAAATATAGATTTTACCACAAGAACTATTAAAGAAGAAAAAACAAGTTTGGATATTGTTAGAATTGGTACATCTGGTGCAATACAAGCAGATATTCCAATAAATTCTTTTTTACTAAGTGAATATGCTATTGGTTTAGATAGTTTATTACAGTTTTACGATAGCAAACACGTACAAAATACAGCAGTACAAGATGCTTTTGTAGCACATACAAATTGGGCTAAAGAAAAATCTATGCCTTATGTGGTTACTTGTAGCACAGAATTGGCAGATAAAATATACTCAGATAAGTTTGTAAAAGGTTTTACCGCTACAAATGTTGGTTTTTATGGTCCTCAAGGCAGGGTTTTACGTTTAAACACTCAGGATAATGATTTAAATAGTAAAATAGCTTCTTTTAGATATAACAATTTAAAAGTTACCAATTTAGAAATGGAGACTGCTGGTATTTATGGCTTGGCCAAATTATTAGGACATAACGCACTTTCTTTAAATGCTATTTTAGCCAATAGAGCTAATGGAGAGTTTTCTGTAACACCATCAGAAACTGTAGAAGAATTAATAAAATATACGCTAAACAAGCTAACATAATACTATTGAAGACAGTAAAAATAATAGGAGTTCCAGAGCATTTTAATTTACCTTGGCATTTAGCTATAGAAGAAAATGCATTTAAAGATCGTGGTATAAATTTAGAATGGACAGATATTCCTGAAGGTACAGGAAGAATGTGCCAATTGCTAGCAGATAATGAGGCAGATATTGCTATTATACTTACTGAAGGTTTAGTAAAAAGTATTACTGCAGGTACAAAAGCTAAAATTGTACAAGAGTATATTGCTACGCCTCTTTTGTGGGGGATTCATGTAGGTGCAAATAGTGAGTACCAGACAATAGAGGATCTTATAAACACCAAAGCTGCAATTAGTAGGTTTGGGAGTGGTAGTCATTTAATGGCTTATGTAAATGCACAA
Organism: Cellulophaga lytica DSM 7489; assembly: GCF_000190595.1. NCBI lineage: Bacteria > Pseudomonadati > Bacteroidota > Flavobacteriia > Flavobacteriales > Flavobacteriaceae > Cellulophaga > Cellulophaga lytica. The sequence continues at coordinate 3,349,028 of NC_015167.1, forward strand.
AATGAAGGTTGGGATACTAGCAAATTACAATTTGAAGTTATTAATAATTTAGATGGCGCTGTAGAAGGATTAACAAAAGGTACTGCAGATTATTTTATGTGGGAACATTTTACAACAAAGCCTTTAGTAGATAATGGAACTTTTAGGAGAGTGGCAGACTGCCCTACTCCTTGGCCTTGTTTTGTGATTGCAGCAACAGATAGTTTTATTACAGAAAATTCTGGTACACTACAACACATATTAGAGGTAATTAATATGTATACAGAAGAATTTAAAACCATACCAAGTATAGATAGGACTTTAGCTAATAGATATGAGCAAAAGTTAGATGATATACAAGAATGGTTGTCTAAAACACGCTGGAGCCAATCACAACTAAACACAAAAACCTTAGAAAAAGTACAAGACACACTGCTTTCCTTAGATTTAATTGATAAGAAATTAGACAGTAGTACTATTTTACTCTAATAAATTAGCTTAATTACCATTCTATTAGCGTTTTGCCACTATCTTTTAGAATGGTATTAGCAGTACTAAAATGTTTATTTCCAAACCAATACCCTCTATTTGCACTTAAAGGAGATGGATGACCGCTTGTTAAAATATGATGCTTTTTAGTATCTATTAACTTTGCTTTTTTTTTGGCAAATCCGCCCCAAAGTAAAAAAATAACACCTTCTTTTTCATCAGATATTTTTTTAATAATAGTATCTGTAAACGTTTCCCATCCTTTTTTTTGATGACTACCAGCCTCGTGTGCTCTAACAGTTAATGTGGCGTTTAACAACAGTACTCCTTGTTTTGCCCATCGTTCTAAATTACCACTCTTAGGATACGGTATATTTAAATCGGACTCTAATTCTTTAAAAATATTTATTAATGATGGCGGATGTTTAATACCGTCTTTAACAGAAAAACACAATCCGTTTGCTTGGTTTGGGCCGTGGTACGGATCTTGACCAATAATTACAATTTTAGTGGTATTAAAAGAAGAATAGTTAAATGCAGCAAAAATATCTTCTGTTGCCGGAAAGCATGTGTTTGTGTTATATTCTTTAGTAACAAAGGCAGTTAGTTCTTTAAAATATTCTTTTTTAAACTCTGGTAAAATAATAGGACTCCAACTTTTAGATACGTTTGCTTTCATTCTTTATCAAAACTAATTAATCCACTAAAATAATATTATCTTTAAACCCTTGAAAAAATTTACGCATTGAAAAAATTAAAATTCCCTTCTGCACAAGCCATATTACTAGTAATTGCAGCATTAGTTGCTGTTTTAACTTACTTGGTTCCGGCTGGTAAATATGATACGTTAACTTATAGTGAAACAGATAATACATTTATAAGGTATGGCGAAGATACGCCTACAACACTGCCAGCTACGCAAGAAACCTTAACTACGTTACATATAAATATTCCTTTGGAAAAATTTAAAAACGGAGATATAAGAAAACCTATTGGTATACCAGACACTTACAAACAAATTGATGCTCAGCCACAAGGAGTAACTTCATTTTTAAAATCACCCATAAAAGGAATTATAGAAGCGGCAGATATTATTTTTCTAGTGCTAATTATTGGTGGTTTAATAGCTATTATGAATTTAACTGGTGCTTTTGATGCCGGAATTGCTTGGTTGGCTCAAAAACTACAAGGAAAGGAGTATATACTAATAATATTAGTTACTTTCCTTATTGCTATGGGTGGAACAACTTTTGGCTTAGAAGAAGAAACAATAGCCTTCTACCCTATTTTAATTCCTATATTTTTAGCTGCAAAATATGATGCAATGGTTGCATTAGCATCTATTTATATTGGATCTTGTATAGGAACTTTGGCTTCTACTATAAATCCGTTTAGTGTTATTATAGCATCTAATGCTGCAGGTATAAACTGGACATCTGGTATAGATGGTAGAGTTATTACTTTAATTTTAGGACTGGTAATTTGTATTATCTACATTATTAGATATGCACAACGTGTTAAAAAAGACCCTACCAAGTCTATTATTTATGATCAAAAAGCTGAAATTGAACATTTGTTTGGATCAGACGCTAGCAAGGCCAACTTAAAATTAACAGCAAGACTACGTTTAATATTACTTGTATTTACAGCTTGTTTTGTTGTAATGGTTTATGGAGTATCTAGTTTAGATTGGTGGTTTGTAGAAATGACAACGGTATTTTTAGTAGGTTCTATTATTATTGGTGTTATTGCAAAAATTAAAGAAGCACAGTTTATAGATACTTTTGTAAAAGGAGCCGGAGAATTACTAGGCGTAGCTTTTATTATAGGTATTGCTAAAGGTGTAACGGTTTTAATGCAAGATGGTGCAATTGGAGATACATTATTGTACTACGCCTCTAGTGTTACCAATGGTATGGAAAAAGGAATCTTTATTAACTCGGTAATGTTAGTATATAGCGGACTTTCATTTTTTATACCTTCTACATCTGGTATGGCTGTTTTAAGTATGCCAATTATGTCTCCATTAGCAGATACAGCAGGCATTGGCAGAGAAATGATTGTAAATGCTTACTTATATGGTATGGGATTATTTAAATTTATAAACCCTACAGGATTAATACTTGCTTCTTTAGCAATTGTAAAAGTGGGTTACAATAAATGGTTAAAATTTGTGTGGCCTTTAGTGGCTATTTTAACTGTATTTTTAATGATAGTACTTACAGTGTCTGTTTACTTATAACAAATTATATTGCTCATAATAAGCATTTTAGTAATGTTTTAAACTTATGTGCCATTACTACATAAAAAATTAAGGTTTACAATACCAAACTTATGTTATAAACCTTAATAAATTTATTTTTTAAAGCTAAAGTTTTTACAACTTCACAATCTGTGCAGAAGCCATAAATGAATCTTGCATACGTTGCATGCGGTCATCAAACTTGGTTCCAAAAACCAAATATTGACACCTGTTTATGCTTTCTGGTGTTCTAATAATTTCAGAAAACAGGTGTGGTTTAATTAAAAACTCGGCATCATCTACAATAAACAATTGCAATACATTTAAGTTAATACCATTAGAGTAAAATATTTTATTTAGCCTTTTAGGAGTGGCAATTACAATGTCTACACCATCATAAATATCATCTCTTTGATCGTCTATATTTTGCTCTTCATAAGCACAATACGTACGTATAGACATTCTAAAAGTAAACTTATCAAACTCTTGCTTAAGTTCTAATGCTGCCTGTTTATCCTTTACAAAAATTAATGCTCTTGGCGCGTCTTCAAACTCTTCACATTTTAATTTTTGTAATGTGCTAATAACCAAAGCTGTTGTTTTACCAGATCCTTTAGGAGCTAAACCAAATATACTTGCACCACCCTTAATTTTTGAGAGTACTTTAGACTGAAACGGTGTTGGTTCAGTTATTTTTAAACGTTCTAGAGCTTCTTTTAATTCTGGATGTATTTTTTTAAACGACATCTTATATTTTTTTGTAGTTGTATAGTACTTACTAAGTAACTAATTTATGAAACAGTTATATTTGGTTTGTGGTCTATTTTAAAATTACATGAATTTGCTATAAAACACATTTTATTAGCTTGTTTATGTAATTCATTTGCTTTTTCTAACATTTTAGCATCTGTAATTGTAACTTTTGGTTGTAAAGTTACCCCGGTAAACTTTCCGCTTCCATCTTTAGTTTCTTCCATAGTGCCAATAGCATTATCTACATAAGAATTTACCACAATTTTATGTGTAGAGCATAAATGTAAATACCATAGCATATGACAAGAAGATAAGGAAGATAAAAAAAGGTCTTCAGGATTATATTTTGTTTTATCACCTAAAAATGAGGGATCTGATGATCCTTTAATTTCACCGTATTTATGATTTGCTGTTATTGTATGGTTTCTATTATAAGATGTATAGTTTTGGGTACCACTACCCTCATTACCCGTCCACGATACTATTATCTCGTAATTGTGTTTTTTCATTCTTATAACTATTTATTAGCTGCTATTTTATACCACACACCATAATTGCAAAGGTACACAACAATAACTATTAGGTTAACAACATACATTTTATTTTACTACAAAGCTTAGCTACTTTAGTAGTGTAATTAAAACGTAAATAAATTTTTCATTTTCATATAGTGTTCTCGTAAAAAGAGTCTTGTTTTTGCCAACAAGACTCTTTTTCAATTTAAAAACACTTACATCTTAAATTTTAAGGAATCCATTTGTTTTTTCCAAAGTCTGGCTTACGCTTTTCTAAAAATGCATTACGCCCTTCTTTAGCTTCTTCTGTCATATACGCCAATCTAGTTGCTTCACCTGCAAAAACTTGCTGCCCAACCATACCATCATCTGTTAAGTTCATTGCAAACTTTAGCATTTTTATAGATGTTGGCGATTTTTCTAGTATTTCTTGTGCCCACTCATATGCAGTATCTTCTAACTCATCATGTGGTATAACAGCATTAACCATTCCCATTTCATAAGCATCTTGAGCAGAGTAATTACGACCTAAAAAGAAAATTTCTCTAGCTTTTTTCTGTCCAACCATTTTAGCTAAATACGCAGAACCATATCCTCCATCAAAACTAGTTACATCTGCATCTGTTTGTTTAAATATTGCGTGTTCTTTACTTGCCAAAGTTAAATCGCAAACCACATGTAAACTATGGCCACCACCAACAGCCCAACCAGGAACAACGGCAATTACCACTTTTGTCATAAAACGTATTAAACGTTGAACTTCTAAAATATTTAACCTGTGCATACCATCTTCTCCAACATACCCTTGGTGACCTCGTGCCTTTTGATCTCCACCACTGCAAAAAGAGTATACACCATCTTTACTAGAAGGCCCTTCTGCAGATAACAAAACAACACCTATAGATGTGTCTTCTTGTGCATCATAAAATGCTTTGTACAGCTCACTTGTAGTTTTTGGTCTAAACGCATTACGTACATCTGGTCTGTTAAACGCTATACGCGCTACACCATTGCACTTTTTATACGTAATATCTTCAAACTCCTGAGCTACTTTCCACTCAATATTTTTCATTTGTATAAATTTTAGGCTTCGTTTTTCTTTTCTTTTTCTGCTATCCATTTAGATAAGTATTTTGTACTCATCATACTATGGTGCTGTAGTAAACTACCAATAAAGTTGGCGTTTCTATGCTTTTTTATATCTTTTTGCAAAGTACTAATTTTATTAGATAATTTATCCTCTAATTTAGATTTAGCGTAATATGTATTTAGAATTTGTTCTCCGTTTTTTTGAGCTTGCAACCATTTAGTTTCATTGGTATACAAGCTTATAGCAGATGCAATAAAACTGTTAACTGTAGTTGATATTTCTCCACTCCAAGGTAAATCACCGTGCATACCCTCTGCTCCTATTTGTGTGGTTACACTAGGTGTACCGTTACACATAGCGTCTACCAACTTGCCTTTTATGCCAGCACCAAAACGCAACGGAGCTAAATTTACTTTAGTTTTTTGCATAATTTGGTTTACATTTTCTCCCCAGCCATGCACAAGAAATCCTGTTTTAGGGTTATGCTTTTCTGTAATTTGCTGCGGTAAATAAGCCCCGTAAATGTGTAGGTTTACTTCTGGTAGCTCTTTACGTATTAACGGCCAAATTTCTTTATGTAACCACAACACAGCATCTACATTAGGTTTGTGTTTACCATTACCAATGCAAACAAAATCTTTTCTGTTTTTAAACAGCGGAAAATTAGTGCTTACAGTTGTGTTTAACATAAAAGGAATATGCAGAAACAAAGAACTATCAATTTTAAAAGTATTTATTAGTAACTGCTCTTCATACATAGAAATTAGTAAAGAAAAATCGCAACGGTAAATGCTTGCAATTTCTCTCTTTGTAATTTCTTGCTCCTTTAAAAGCGTTTCTGTTACTGTACTATTTCCTTTTTTAAAAGCTTCTTCTCTTGTTTTTCGTAAAAAATGAAGATCCTCTGTATCTAAAATTCGCAATGCATTTGGTACAACTTGTGCTACGCGCCAACCAAATTGCTCTTCTGTAAAAAACCGATCGAAAACAACAATATTAGGATTTAAATCGCTTATAAAATCATTAAAACTAGCGTTATTAAGCTGTATTTGCTTTTCTGATACTCCTAAAGATGAAAAATCTACAGAGTACACAGATTTAGCTGCTGTACTGGCAAATGTTACTGTATAGTTTTGCTGTTTAAAATATGTAATAAGCTGAAGAATTCTACTGCCAGCTGCCGTTGTTGTAGGCTCTGGCCATACAAAACCAATAAATAAAACATTTTTCACGCTAAAGGATTTACATTTTAGATGAAAATTTTTGAGAAATGCTTAATCGTAATTTACGCTCATAATCCTCCTCTAGCCACTCTTTATAGTTCTTAGTATTATTCATAATACAGTAAGAATATTGTCTAACACGGTACTGTATTTCTTCTTTAAGCTTCTTAGCCAAAATACGTGCATCAAAAACATCTTCACTATTTTCTACACATATTTTAGCGTGCTGCTCTATACTTTTTTCCAAGACCGATTTAGACTTTAATCCTTTAGCAAAAGCAGCCTTATATTCGGCTTTAATATCAAAAAATATGTTTTCAGATTTAGAAAATTCATCTCGCAAAGCTTGAGGCATTTCATAAACAAAATCGCGTTCTATTTCTTCATCATTCTTAATATTTTCTAAGAAAAAGTCAGGGAAATGAAAGATTTCTTGCCAGTCTATAGGCTCACTCCACAATCCAAATCTTTTTGTATTGTTTCCTAAATCTATAACCGTAAACTCATTTTTATTCTCTGTAACACGAGAACCACGACCAATCATTTGAAAATACAATGTTAAAGATCGTGTAGCTCTGTTTAATATAATGGTTTCTACGGTAGGCTCATCAAAACCAGTAGTTAATATGCTAACCGATGTTAATATGGCATCTGGTGTTATAGAAAACCACTCTAGAATTTCTTTACGTTCTGCTGCAGAATTTTTATTGTCTAAATGACGTATGTTGTAACCTGCTTTTTTAAAGGTTTCATATACGTAGTATGATGTACTAATACCGTTGTTAAAGATTAGTGTTTTAGTACCTTTTGCTAATTCTTCATAAGAAGATAATAGCTTACTTTGCATAGTTTGGTTGCTATACAACTCATCTGATGATTTAACGGTATAATCGCCATTAATACCCAGTTTTAAAGTTTTTAAACCAACATCATAACTATATTGGTTAGCTCTAGATAAAAAGTTACGTTTAATTAAAGATTGTATAGACTCGCCAATGATTAACTTTTTATAATTGTCTTTCATTGGTAGCTTAATATTAGAACTAAGCGGTGTTGCCGTTACACCAAGTATAGATGAGTCTTTAAAGTATTTAAATAACTTACGAAAAGAGTTGTAGTGAGCCTCATCAATAATAACAAGTCCAATATCTTTTAGCTCTACATTATCTTCTTGTAATCTATTATTTAGTGTTTCTACCATAGCTACAAAGCACATATAGCTATTTTGATCATTTAAATCTTTAACACTACTATTTATCACTTTATTTTCTACGCCAAAACTGCTTAACATTTTAGACGTTTGCGCACTTAGCTCTATTCTGTGAGTTAGTACTACAACTTTTTTATTTTTTTGAGCTATATATCTACGGGCAATTTCAGAAAAAACTACTGTTTTTCCGCCACCGGTAGGCAATTGATACAACAAGTTTGTACCAACAGGATTTTCATCAAAATATGTGAATATTTTGTTTAAATCCTCTAGTTGGTAGTCGTATAATGTTTTTTCTGTAGTTGTTCTCTGTTCTTCCAAATTGGATAACCTATTTTGTAATTAATCGTAGAAAAACGATGTATTTAAGTTTAAAAATAAACCTTGCTAAATTAGGCGATTTTTGTTCTTTTAGAAAACATTAGAGCATAAAACTGATAAAAAATGCTGATAAATAAAGATAATTACATTTAATCTATAGCATCTAAAGCTCTAGAAAATCCGTCAGAAAACATCCAATTATTATCTTGTGTGTGTTTATAAATAACTAAAATACGATCTTTAAACTCTGGTAAAATTGCATTAAGAGCAATGTACTGTATAGCTTGCTCAAAAGAGTTTAGCATACTTTTGTAAAAAGCATCTGGTACATTTTTGTGTACAGAAAATTCTTGAGCAATTTCTAAATTATACAGCATAACATCTGCAACCAAAGGGGCATCTACCCCTAGCAATAAAAAGTTTTTTATATATTTTTGAGCTACAGATCTGCGTGCTCTAGGGCGTTTACGTTTTACAGGAAAATACTCATTACCTATTTTTAACTTGGCTTCTTGTACTAGTTTTTCTTCTTTTGGGTTAAAAACAAAACTATAATAAGCTTTAACAGCCGGAAACTTCTCATAAAGTCCTAATAACTGTTCTTCTAATTCGCTTTTTTTTAATTCTGATAAATATTTTTTTAAAGCTCTTTTACTCATACAAAAATCTATAAGCCCGAAAGTTACCAAATAAAATAAACCTGCAATAATTTATTTATAAGCTGCTAAATTTACAAAAAGTAAGTTTTTTATTAATAAGTAATGTATAAACAGTATGTTAAATGTTTGGAAAATAACATTTTAAAATGTATACTGTAGTTTTAAACTTTAAATTAACAGAACAGATATATGAGGCAACTAAAGATCATCAAACAGGTAACTAACAGAGAATCAAAATCATTAGATAAATACCTGCAAGATATCAGCAAAATAGATCTAATTACTGCCAATGAAGAAGTAGAGTTAGCTCAAAAAATACGTGCTGGTGACGAAGCCGCACTAGAAAAATTAACAAATGCAAATTTAAGATTTGTTGTTTCCGTTGCTAAACAATATCAAAATCAGGGTCTAAAATTACCAGATTTAATTAATGAAGGTAATGTAGGTTTGGTAAAAGCTGCTAAAAGATTTGATGAAACCAGAGGTTTTAAGTTTATTTCTTATGCTGTATGGTGGATTAGACAGTCTATTTTACAAGCACTAGCAGAACAGTCTAGAATTGTACGTTTACCACTAAACAAAATTGGTTCTATAAATAAAATTAAGAAAGCATTTTCTTATTTAGAACAAACACATGAAAGACCACCTTCTGCAGAAGAAATAGCTAAGGAGTTAGAGTTGTCTGTTAGTGAAGTAAAGCAATCTATGAAAAACTCTGGGAGACACGTATCTATGGATGCGCCTTTTAAAGAAGGAGAAGATTCTAACCTATATGATGTTATAAAATATGGTGAATCTCCTAACCCAGATGAAAAATTAATGCACCAATCTTTAAATACTGAGATTAATAGAGCATTAGAAACATTATCTCCTAGAGAAGCAGATGTTGTTAAGTTGTATTACGGTATTGGAGATAAACATTCTATGACTTTAGAGGAAATAGGTCAAATTTTTGATTTAACACGTGAGCGTGTAAGGCAAATTAGAGAAAAAGCTATACGTAAGCTTAAGCACAACTCTAGAAGTAAAATATTAAAAACATACTTAGGGTAGTTTTTTAAATATATTAAAAAAAAAGAGCAACTAATTTAGTTGCTCTTTTTTTTATGCTTTTTACAGTGTAAATACGCCACTAAGAATAATTTAGCTTGGTAATATTCACTTCTGATAGAATTTCATTTAGGCTCTCTACAAATGATAAGTAAGCCGAGTTGTTTTGGTGTGCCATAACAAAAGATTTTGGGGTTTATTAAAATATTTAAATAACAACTACAGTTATATGTAATCTAATTCTACTAATTCATTTAGACTTAAAATTTCGTTTAAATCGTGTAAGAAGTTAAGGTATTCTTCTCCGTAAGTATCGTATAACATAATAAGTAGGTTATTTGGGTTTCTAATCTGGTTTAAAACTACTGAAACACTTTTGTTGTTACAATAAAATGTGGTGAACTTATTATTTTTTGTTGTGAAAACATGCCTTTAATATTATCACCAATTAAAAATTAAAAGAATTACAATTCTTCTTCAGCTAATCTTAATAACTCTTCATCTAACTGTTGTTCTACCAAAGGAAATTCGTTTATAAAACAATTGTAAAGAAAGTTTAAATGTTTTACATCTACATCGTCTTTAATTGCATTTTCCATTTGCAAAACACTTTCAAATAAAGCATCGGTTTTCATCATTTTTAAACCTGCTTTTATTTTGTGTGTAGCAAATTTTAAAGCCTCATAATCTTCATTTTTTATATGTACTATTGCTTTACCTATAAATTCTAAGGCATTATTTTTAAACAGCTTAACTAACTCCTGAAGCATACTTAAATCTCCCATACACTCATTTAAAACTGGTGTTAGGTTTAATTTACGTGTTTCTCCGTGATCATTAATATGATTACTTGTTAATGTTTCCATGCTTGCATTTTTTTGTAATTGCTCCAATAAAGTATTTAGTAACTCTTCAGAGGTGTAGGGTTTTAATAAAAAATTAGTAAAATTTGAGGTGTTGAATTCTGTACTTTTTTGTATTTCTTCATCTGCAGTAACAGCAATTATTGGGGTATTGCTAATTCTTACATTGTGGTGTGTTCTAATTATTTCTGCTATTTCATCGCCATTTTTTTCTGGCATTCTCATATCCATTAAAATTATGTCTATGATGTTGTTTTCTAAAACTTCTAATCCGTCTTTATAATTGTCGGTAACAAAAGATGTACACTGCCATTTGTCTAACTTAAATTCTAGTAACTTTTGGTTTAGTTTGTTATCTTCAAAAACCAAAACATTAATACCACTAATATTAGCAACATTAAATGCTGTAACTGGTTTTAGAGGTTTTTTAAATGGTATTGTAAAAGTAAAAGTTGTACCAACAGACTCTCTGTTAGATACATAAATGGATCCGTTAAGAGATTCTACTAACTCTTTGGCAACATTTAAGCCTAAACCAAGTTTAGATTTATCTTGACTATAAATATCAAAAATTTGTGAAACTTTATCGTCAGAAATACTACCATTTGTATCGTTTACATTAAACTCTACAATTACATTATCTGTATAATTTTCTTTAACTGCTGCAGTAACTAAAATTTGACCTTTAGCAGTAGTTTGTATGCTGTTGCCTACAATATTTAGTAATATATGAGATAATTTAGACGGATCGCCTATTAACTTTTCTGGTATATATTTATCTATTTCTTTATTTAAGATAAGCTCATTATTGGTAATTAATGTATTACATAAAAACAATACATCATTAACTACATTTTTAAACTTAATAGGAATGCTTAAATTACTATCTGTAGTGTTAGTTGTAAAACCAATTAAATCCTCAGAAACACTTAATATAGTATTAGATGTAGCCTGTATCTCCTTCACTATTTTTTCTTGTTCCATAGTTAAGTTGCTTTTTAATAGTTTTTCTGTATTGTTTAATATACTATGTAACGGTTTCTTAATTTCGCTATTAGCCTCAGTAATTAATTTGCCTTGTAATGTATTTTGTGAAGATGAGGAAGTTGCTTGTGCATTACTCCTATTAACAAGTAGTTTTTTAAAATTATTTAAAACACCCCTAAGCGCGTCTGCTTGTTTAACAGACAACTCGTTAAAAGAAAAACTGTCTAATTTTTCTTGTAAACTTGATAATGAAGTATGTAAGTCTTTCAATTTCAATTTAGGGAAATTTACGTTGTTAAATCTTAAATTAATTTTATTACAATGTAAATCTCAATATTTAACAGTGTACTACCAATTAAATGTTATATAGGTATCTTTTTTTGTTGTGAAACTCCCTTATTTGTAAGTTATTAGTTTTTAAAAGTTGTTATTAGCCGTTTTTATTGACCTTTTACCCTATTTAAGCTTAATTTTTAAACTAAAAAGTTAGGTGTTTATTTAGGTTGATATAAAAAAAGCCTTAGCTATAAACTAAGGCTTTTATAAATTTTAAATGTGTAGTCTTATTTTGCTAGTCTATCTCTAACATATTCAATTTTTGTTTTCCCGTGAGGTTTTGGTTTTCCGTTTTCATCTAAATTTACCATAATAATATTGTCTACTGTCAATATTGTTTCTCTAGTCATTTTATTACGTACCTCGCAATTTAATGTTAATGATGAAACACCAAACTTTATAACTTCTATTCCTATTTCTACAATGTCTCCCTCTTTAGCAGAGCTCATAAAATTAATTTCAGACATGTATTTGGTAACCACTTTTTTGTTTTCTAATTGTATAATTGTATACAAAGCAGCTTCTTCATCTACCCACGCCAATACTTTACCTCCAAAAAGTGTTTTGTTAGCATTTAAATCTCCTGGTTTAACCCATTTTCTACTGTGAAATCTCATAATATTACGATTTAGATTACAAAATTAGGTATTAAAATAAGGTTAGACTATTATCTAACAAAGTTTTAGGAATTTTTAAATTAGAGTCAACTTTTTTGTTTAAACTGTTAATAAAACTAGCTGATAACAGAGGGGATTCTAATTCCATATTTTGATGCACAAAAAAATGACAATTTTTAAGCCCCTTTTCTTTCCAGCTTTCTAATTTAGATGCCCACTCCTCTAACCTATCATAATCACTCTTATGGTTAGCACCAACAAAACGTATAAAAGCTTCGTTGTTTGTTAGTCTCATATGCAACAAATCTCTTCTTCCTGCAGTATCTACAATTACATTTGCTATATTATTTTCTTGTAACAAATAATACAATTCTTGTGCTACAGTTGTATTTGCAAACCAATTTGGGTTCCTAAATTCTATAGCTAATTTAAATTCTTTGGGCCAATATTTTACAAACTGCACTACTTTATCCCATTCAGTAATATCAAAATTTGTGTGTAATTGTAAAAATATTGTTCCTAGTTTTTCTTTTAAGGTTGATGTAGCTTCCAAATACCTATCTAAAATAGGGTAAGCATTAGCGTTTAACCTATTAATATGACTAATTTCTTTGGTTATTTTAGGATAAAACTTAAAGTTGCTAGGTGTTTTATTGTACCATTTTTGGTACTGTTCTTTTGGAAAAAACCTGTAAAAAGTAGCATTCAATTCTATAGAATTAAATTGTGATGCATAATATTTTAATTCGTCTTTTGTTCCCCTAGGATAAAAGTTTTTTAAATCTTGTTTATTCCATTTTGCACAACCAACTGAAACATTAAAATTACCGCTATCAGAAAACTTTTTTAATACTGCAGCAGTATCTATATGATCTTTAGGTAGTTTAAAATCTATTATTTCAGGATTGGTTACTTTTCCAAATTTCATTTTTAATACCTTTTTGTTAAATGTTCATAACCCAGTTAAAAACTATATTTAAGTAATAATTATTTAATTAGATGTTGTTGTATCTTTAGTAAAACGCTAGTTATGAACCAAAGATCTACAGATCTCTTGCGTATTAGGCCAGAGATTAAAGCTACTAAAATAGTAGCAGGAATTAGTAATGACGAACTTTTTCAGAACAAAACAATTAGACCTATTCTTAAATTGCAAAACGATTTAATTCTGGTTGTTTTTAAAAACTACATTAAAAAACACAAAAACAAATTTTACAACCTTACTTTAGAAAAAAGACTAGAGTATATTGAAAATGCAATACAAAGAGACATTAAATTTAGAAATGCTCTTAAAGGCATAATTATAGGTCAGTTTACTGTAGAGGAATATGAAACCTATACACTAAATTCATCTGCACTTAATAAAAGAATGATGTCTATGGCTATTACAAGGCTTAAAGACCAATTACAGTACTTTGATGAGCCCGTTTTAGTCTAAAATAGACTCTCCATTTAAATTAGTTGTTAATACATCGCTCATTAAATCAAAAAATGGCCTTATTGTAGCAAACGATTGATTTACTGTATCTAAAAAATTAGAAGACAATACTTCTTTATCTGTAAATTCTTTGGTAAAGATGTATTGTTTTTTACGTATTAAGTCAATATCATTGTGCTCAACATCAAAACCTTTGGGAGCTCTTTTTAATTCATCACCAGCTAATTCTCCCCATACAGCTTTAAATTTTTTAGAACCTATTGCCTCTCTAAATTCAGATGCATCAAGCTCTAACTCTTTTCTTATTCTAAATAAATCTTCTTTATTAGGAGCCCAAAAACCAGTAGCAATAAAACTATTACCTGGTTCTATATGTACATAATAACCACCTCTTAAACGTGCTCCTGCCCTAGTAAAAGAACCCGCTAAATGTACTTTATATGGGGTTTTGTTTTTAGAAAAACGTACATCTCTATAAATTCTAAAAACTTTAGATTTTTCAATATCATCATGTTCATTAAGTTTTTCTTCTAATAAAGTAATAAACCCTTTAAAGGCATTTTCTTCAATCTTAAATTCTTCTTTATGCTCTAAAAACCACTCTCTTGTATTGTTTTCTTTAAGCTTATTTAAAAAACTAAAGGTATTTTTAGAGATTACATCATTTTTCATAAAAATCTTACTAATCTATTATTTATGCTAAAGTTAACTGTTTTTAAAAGTTTATTTATCTAAATAATGGTTAATTTTGATAGTTGAATACATTACATATGACACTAAAATCTGTAATTAAAGAGATAGAGTTGCATAAAAAGCAACCCAATTTAAACTTTAGTTTAAAAGAAAAAACAGAAGTTTTTACCCAAAAGCTTTTTTATACTTTGTTTGATACACAAACACCTGTTGCTAAAAATTTAGAAGAGTTAGAGCTGCAGTTTGATGAACTTGTGAATCTTGCCTGCTGGAAATTAGAAAAGCCTTGTAAAAAGATTTGGGATAAATACGTGGTTACCTTACCTCGCATATTAGAAAAGCTTAATTTAGATGCAGAGGCTATTGTAAACTGTGATCCTGCTTCACTATCTATAGAAGAAGTGTATATGGCATATCCTGGATTTTACGCTATAGCTATTTACAGGTTAGCTCATGAGTTACACGCTATTGGTTTTCCTTTAGTACCGCGTTTAATGACCGAGTATGCACATAGGCTTACTGGTGTAGATATTAACCCAGGAGCTAAAATTGGAAATTCATTTTTTATAGACCATGCTACTGGTGTTGTTATAGGAGAAACAGCAGTTATAGAAAACCACGTAAAAATATACCAAGGTGTTACTCTAGGCGCTTTATTTGTTGCTAAAAACTTAAAGCAAACCAAAAGGCACCCTACCATTAAAAATAATGTTACAATTTATGCAAATGCCACTATTTTAGGTGGTGACACTATTATAGGAGAAAATACTATAATTGGTGGTAATGCATGGGTTACTAGCTCTATACCTGCAAACTCTAAAGTTTTTCATAAAACAGAAATTAAAATTAAAACTACACAAAATGTCTAATACTATTCTAGATTTAATAGGTAATACGCCCTTAGTTGAGTCTAAAGTTTTAAATACAAACCCTAACGTTAGACTTTTTTTTAAGTTAGAAGGAAATAACCCTGGAGGAAGTGTTAAAGACAGAGCTGCTTATAATATGATTAAGAGCGCTTTAGATAGAGGTGATATTGATAAAAACACTAAACTTGTTGAAGCTACAAGTGGTAATACAGGTATTGCGTTAGCTATGATTGCTGGTATTTTTAAATTAGATATAGAAATTGTTTTATCTGAAGGATCTACCAAAGAGCGTATACAAACAATGCGTGCTTATGGTGCTAAAGTAACTTTAACACCTGCAAAAACCGGAATTTTAGGTGCTAGAGATTATGCAGATGAGCAAGTGAAAAAAGGCGCTGTAATGCTTAATCAGTTTGGAAATAACGACAATTGGAAAGCTCATTACAAATCTACCGGACCAGAAATTTGGAGAGATACTAATAAAGAAATAACACACTTTGTATCATCTATGGGTACAACGGGCACTATAATGGGAACATCTACCTATTTAAAAGAACAAAACAGCAACATACAAATTGTTGGCGTACAACCAAAAGAAGGTGCAAAAATTCCAGGAATACGTAAATGGCCGCAAGAATATTTACCAAAAATATTTGATGCTTCTAAAGTAGATCAAATTATAGATGTTAGCCAAGAAGAAGCAGAACAAACTACACTTTTATTAGCTAAAAAAGAAGGTATTTTTGCTGGTGTTAGTAGTGGTGGCGCTGCTTTTGCTGCTGCAAAACTGGCTAGTACATTAGATAGTGGCACTATTGTGTCTATAGTATGTGATAGAGGTGACAGGTATTTGTCATCTGGCTTATTTGGATAAAATACTTTAAAGATGATGTTTACCTTAATTTAAACATCATCTTTAAAATCTAAACTATGCAACATTAATCCAGATCCTGGAGCAACAAAAACAAACTTAGTTGTACTATTGGGCTTTAAAGCCTCTTCAATATCAGAAAGAGTAACTTCTCCTTTTCCGAGCTGAATTAAAGCTCCCATAAGCATACGTACTTGGTACCGCATAAAACCTTCTCCTTTTATATGAAAAGCATAAGATTTTTTAGGAAAAAAATTTGCTTTTAAAATGGTGTTCTCTTTTATTTCTGCTGAATTTACTTTACGTATAAATTTTCCGTTTTCTTTAGGCTTTGCAGTAAAGCTTTTAAAATTATGTGTGCCAACAAATAAGCTTGTTGCTTTTTTCATTAAATCTAAATCTAAGTTGTCTTGTATATTTGCCATAAAAGGCGCGGTATACGGATGATTTTTTTCTCCAAATGAAAACAAATACACATATTCCTTTTCTTTGCTGTGCTGTATTATATTAAACTTTTCTTTTACGTGCTTTACACTAACAATTCTAATATCTGACGGTAGATTTTTATTAAAGTCCTTTAAAAAAAAATCTAAATCTTGTAACGGTTCACCATCTAAAAAAAGCTCAAAAGCAGCATCTAAAGCAGACACTTTTGCATCTGTACGGCCTGCTCCTAAAATTTTATATTGACGTTCTGGTAGTATAAATTTTAGTGTTTTAGCAAGCATACCTTCAATAGTTTTATAGCCTGGTTGCTTTTGCCATCCACTAAATCTGTAGCCTAAAAATTGTAGTCTTATTAAATAGTACTGTTTCTTTTTTTTCACATCAGCAAAAGTATGCATAAACTAAACATTAGAAAATAACTTTTTTTTTGTATTTTACAATTAATTAACAAAACAACCAACCAAAATGACTAACGCATCAACCACAAGTAAAATCCCTACTTGGTTTTATATTATAGCTGTAGTGGCTTTAATTTGGAACTGTATGGGAGTAGTAGCATATTTAGCAGAAGCTTTTATGTCTGATGAAATTTTTTCTTCCCTTACCAAAGAAGTACAAGAGTTATACAACAAAAGACCTTCATGGGTAACAGGGGCATACGCAATAGCCGTTTTTGGCGGTGTATTAGCAAGTATGCTTTTGTTATTGCGTAAAAAACTGGCTAAAACAGTATTTTTAATTTCTTTAGCTGGTGTAATTGCTCAAAATGTTTACACTTTTGTTATTAGTGATGCTCTTAATGTACTTGGCACCTCCTCTATTTATTTTCCTATAGTGATTGTAGTAATTGCAGTTTTATTGTTTTTATTTTCAAATTACGCAACAAAAAAAGGTTGGCTCGCTTAGTTTTTAAATGGTTTTTGTATTTGTACAGTTGCACATAATCTATACAAGAATACCGTTTATCTATGCTAATACAGTTACCCTTATATTTTTGTTTTTAACCGATTTTATTAAACTTAATTTAACATATGGTATAATTTTGTGTTAAATTAAACATAGAGCCCCCCAGCTTTTTATACTCTATTTATTATTATATGAAAATACCGTCTATAAAAATTTCTTGGAAGTTTTCTGTCTTGTTATCTGTACTTTTATTACTAATTGTATCTTTTTCTAATTTTTACGGGTTATTAACAGACAAGTTTCATTTTAACAAAGCAAGTAGTTATTTCTTTATTCTTTTAGCTACAGTACATATTATTTATTTGTATGCTTTTTGGTTTAAACTCACAGAAAACGAGTACCCAGACAAAGAAATGAGAAACTTAGAATATGGGTTTTATGCCATATTTGCTTATTATGTATACAAAATGGTAGATATAGCTAGCATTGTTTTTGGATACAGTTCATATAACGATCTTATTTTACCAGATCACTTTTTACCTGTAGGAATAGTTATTGTACTTGCTTATTTAGGCTTATGTTTAATTACATTACAAATATTTTCTATTCGTAAAAATAAAATTGGCAACTATAGTACAGATTGTTATGAAGAGGAAGATTTAGATACTTGGCCTTAAAAAAACTAAGACAAAACCAATATACAAACATATATAAAATAGCCTCTAGATTTTCTAGAGGCTATTTTTATTGACTAAAACAAATTATCTCTTAACCCAACCTGTTGGAAAAGAGTCGCTGTTTAAACTTAAAGCATGTGTTGTTGGTGCAGTTTCTTGTCCTGACGTGCCTACTAATGGTTTTAGTAAAAATGGAGCCGGACTATTATCTGGAGATGGTTCTACAGAAATAACAACCGTTTTACCTCTAACATCTAAAGGAAAAGTAAAGCCTGTAGGTGCATTGTTAAAGAAATCTTCACCAGGAATTGGAGGTCCAGGATTAGCTCCACTAAAAGGATTACCAGAATCTTCTGCTTGCGCTGTAGGATCCATAAATGTACCAGTTGTAATTGGTCCATCTTCACCTACTACCCAACCTTCATAAACCCAACCATCTGGTAAAATTGGTAATTCTAAGCCAGTTGCTGGTGGTGCGCCTGGTATACCAAACCAAATTCCATATTGGTCATTACCATTATTCATTCCATCATCTTCATCAGTAGGTGTTCTTAAAAAGAATTCTCCGCTTGCACCTGTAAAATCGCCTACTAAATCTGTAATGCTAACAGTTGCTGTTTCTGCTGCAAATGCCCCAGAAAGTAACTTTGTAGTAGCAGGTGCAGGATCATTATCTACAGCAGGTTCTATAGATAAAACATAAGCTGTTGCTTGGTCTAGTGTTTCAGCATCTACACTAAAAGATGTTTTAGAAGGGTTTCCGTTACCATCTACAGTAAATACACCTGTAGATACCGGAGCTCCATTTACTATTATCCAACCTTCATAAACATAATCAGCACCAAGGTCTTCTAAACCTTCAATACCCATAGTTAAGTTTTTTGTTTGTGGTTCATTTGTGTCATCATCCTTATCACAACTAACTACTAAAGCAGTTGCCATAAATAATAAAAGTAATTTTTTCATTTTTAGAGTTTTTAAGATTATGACACAAATTAACGGGTTGTTTTTAACGATGAAATCACAGAAAAGTAAACTTTACATCCAATTTTGTAAGGTATTTGTGATAACTTCTACATTTTATTAAGATAAAAGCTGTAAAAACCTTAATTTCATTGGCAGCTTAATCTTTTTGGCTTTGTGATAGCTTTGTGATATATATTAACTTCTTTGCAACCATATTATGAAACAGATACTTATTATTGAAGACGATCCAGAAATTATTCAATTACTGGAAATACATTTAACAGATATGGTGTATACCACAACTAAAGCTATGGATGGTGAAACCGGCCTAAATTTAGCTTTAGAAAACGATTATGATCTTATTTTGCTTGATCTAACTTTACCTATTATGGATGGTATTGAGGTTTGTAAAAAACTAAGAATCAAAAAAAATACTCCTGTTATAATGCTTACTGCCAAGTCTGAAGAAATTGACCGCGTGTTAGGTTTAGAAATTGGTGCAGACGATTATTTAACAAAACCTTTTAGCATTAGAGAATTGCTTGCACGTATAAAAGCTGTTTTACGTAGGTCTGATGCTCCCAAGGTTGAAGAAAACAATTCTACTACCTTAAATTTTGAAGGACTTTTTATAGATATTGATAAGCGTAAAGTACTACATAACAAACAAAAAATAGATTTATCTCCTAAAGAGTTTGAATTGTTGGTTTTAATGGCATCTAACCCAGGTAGAAATTACTCTAGAACAGAGCTCTTAAATATTATTTGGGGGTATAATTTTGAAGGCTATGAGCATACTGTAAACTCTCATATTAATAGGTTACGTGCAAAAATAGAATCTAATATGGCACAACCAATGTACATACTTACCACTTGGGGAGTTGGCTATAAATTTAATGAAGAAATATAATTATGGGAGCATCAAAAAAAGTTTTAGGCACCAAGCTTATTAAAAAATTATGGCTAGCTTTTATTTTTATTATTTTATTGATGGGAGCTTGTTACGTACTAATAACAGGTTACTTTGCTAATAAATATAATGAAGCTACTATACAAAAAGTAAATGCTAAAGTAGCAAACCACTTAATTGAAGAAAAGTTTCAAAATGCATCTCCTTTTTTAGAAGATGGTAGCGTAAATAAGCCATTGTTTGGAGACTTAATGCATGATATGATGGCGGTTAACCGCAGCATAGAAGTGTATTTACTAGACAGTGCAGGTTCTGTACTTTATTCTGTTGTTTTAAAACATGATGCCAACGAACCTATAAAACACGTTTCCCTTGCCCCAATAAAAGAGTTTATTAAAACAGACGGTCAAAAGTATATTTTAGGTGACGACCCAAGAAATACT
The DNA here is from genome assembly GCF_000190595.1 of Cellulophaga lytica DSM 7489. Lineage (NCBI taxonomy): Bacteria > Pseudomonadati > Bacteroidota > Flavobacteriia > Flavobacteriales > Flavobacteriaceae > Cellulophaga > Cellulophaga lytica. The sequence continues at coordinate 3,369,582 of NC_015167.1, forward strand.
GAAGAGAAAAAAATATTTTCTGCTGCTCCTTACAAGAGCGGAGATAAAGAGGGATACATTTATATTATTCTTGCTGGTCAAGAGTTTCAAGCCATAAGTAATAGCTTATTATCTCAGTACTTTATGAAGTTAGGTATTGGCGCTACTCTACTAACTATGCTTTTTGCTGCATTATTAGGACTATTAAGTATTTGGTTTTTAACTAAAAACTTACGTGTAATGATTAGTACTGTAAATAAATTTCAGGAAGGAGACCGTACTGCCCGTATCAAAAATCCAGAAAAATCTGATATTGAAGTCTTTGCCAATTCTTTTAATGATATGGCAGATACTATTGTTAGTAATATTGATAAAATACAATCTGTAGATACATTGCGTAGAGAGTTAATTGCTAATGTATCTCATGATTTAAGAACGCCACTTGCTATTTTAAAAGGATATGTAGAAACACTACAAATAAAAAAAGATACACTTACAGAGGTTCAAAAAGATGAGTACTTACAAATTACTCATAATAATATAGATCGTTTATCAAACTTAATAAATCAATTGTTTGAGTATTCTAAACTAGAGTCAGAACAGGTTACTCCTGTAAAAGAACCTTTTTCTATAACAGAACTATCTTATGATTTAATTGAGAAATTTAAAGTAATCGCAGAAAAAAAACAAATTACACTTCAAATGGATGCTTCTAATGAAAATAACTTTGTGTATGCAGATGTTAGTATGGTAGAACGCGCATTGCAAAATTTATTAGAAAATGCTATTAAGTACACAGAACCAAACGGAAAAGTAACACTAGCTATTAAAAAACAAGCTAAAAAAGTAGAAATTAATATTACAGATACTGGTGCCGGAATACCAATTAATGAGCAACCATATATTTTTGACAGATACAAGCAGCTAGATAAGTCTGAAAAGAAAAGAGGTGCTGGCTTAGGTTTAGCCATAGTTAAGAAAATAATGGAAATGCATGACACCACTATTACTGTACTTAGCAAACCTAAAGAAGGCAGCACCTTTAGTTTTACATTACCTGTGCACTAATGTCTATTTTTTAGTACGGTAACAATATCATTTAATTTAAAGCCTTTTGCTTGTAGTAAAATTAAGTAATGAAATAGTAGATCTGCACTTTCTTCTTTAAATAAGTGGTCATCACTATCTTTTGCTTCAATAACTACTTCTACGGCTTCTTCCCCAACTTTTTGGGCAACTTTGTTAATTCCTTTTCTATAAAGAGATGCTACATAGCTGTCTTTATTTTCTGGGTTTTCTTTACGGTCTGTAATAATATCTTCTAGCGCTGTTAAAAAGCCATAATTGGTTGTGTTTTCTTCTTTCCAACACGTATCTGTACCAGTGTGGCAGGTTGGCCCTACAGGGTTTACAGTAACTAATAAAGAGTCATTATCACAATCTACTTTCATATCAACTAAATTTAAAAAGTTTCCACTTTCTTCTCCTTTAGTCCATAAACGGTTTTTACTTCTACTATAAAACGTTACCTTTTTTGTTTGGTTAGTTTTATCTACCGCTTCTTGGTTCATATAACCAAGCATTAAAACTGTTTTAGTAGCAGCGTCTTGTACTATTGCAGGTACTAAACCATCTGTACTTTTTGTAAAATCTATTGTCATTTTATATAATATTATAATCTAACTGGTATGCCGTTAGTTTTTAATTCTTCTTTTAATTCTTTTATTTCTATTTCTTTAAAATGAAAAACACTTGCTGCCAATGCTGCATCTGCTTTACCATCTTTAAAAGTATCTGTAAAATGCTGAATAGAACCTGCACCACCTGAAGCTATAATTGGAATATTTAGCTCGGTTGATAATTTAGCTAATGCTTCATTAGCAAAACCATCTTTAGTACCGTCATTGTCCATAGACGTAAACAAAATTTCTCCTGCTCCTCTTTTTTCAACTTCTTTTGCCCAATCAAACAAGTTTAATTCCGTAGGTACTTTACCACCAACCAAATGAACAACCCAGTTGCCATCTATATTTTTAGCATCTATGGCAACAACCACACACTGCGATCCAAATTTGGCTGCTAAGTCGTTTATTAATTGTGGATTTTTAACTGCAGATGAATTTATAGATACTTTATCTGCACCATTTTGCAACAATATATCTACATCTTCAATTGATGAAATACCACCACCAACAGTAAACGGTATATTTACTTTTTCTGCAACGCGTAAAACTAGGTCTGCTAATGTTTTTCTACGCTCTTCTGTGGCAGATATATCTAAAAAAACAAGTTCGTCTGCTCCTGTTTTTGCATATATTTCCGCTAATTCTACTGGGTCACCAGCATCACGCAAATCCACAAAATTTATTCCTTTTACAGTGCGACCGTTTTTAATATCTAAACACGGAATTATTCTTTTTGTTAACATAATATTTATGGATCATAGAAAAGAGATAAAAAATAGACTTCTATTTTTCTGTACTCTCTATTCTAAATTCTTATTTATTTAATATAAATTCTTCTAACTGCTTCATAGAAATTCTGTTCTCATAAATAGCTTTTCCAATTATGGTACCTTCACAACCAATTTCGGCTAGTTTTGGCAGTTCATCATAAGTAGAAATTCCTCCACTAGCTATTAGTTTTAAACCTTTTTCTGATGATTGTAAAATTTTAGAATACAAATCAAAAGAAGGTCCTTCTAGCATACCATCTTTACTAATATCTGTACATATAACATAGCTTACACCTTGTTTTTGATATGCTTGTATAAATGGCACCAATTCTTCTTTAGACTCTTCTAACCAACCAGAAACAGCTACTTTTTCATCTTTAGCATCGGCTCCTAAAATAATTTTATTAGCACCAAATTTTTCAAGCCAAAAAGAAAATATCTCTCTATCCTTTACTGCAATACTACCACCAGTTATTTGGTTAGCACCACTTTCAAAGGCTATACGTAAATCATCGTCCGACTTTAATCCGCCACCAAAATCTATTTTTAGGTTTGTTTTAGAAGCTATTTGCTCTAAAATCTTATGGTTTACTATGTGTTTAGACTTTGCACCGTCTAAATCTACTAAATGTAAATACTCAATACCGTGAGCCTCAAACTCTTTAGCAACTTCTAAAGGGTTTTCGTTATATATTTTTTTAGTGTTGTAATCTCCTTTAGACAAGCGTACACATTTGCCATCTATAATATCTATTGCTGGTATTATTCTCATTTTTGTTTTTTTGTAAAAAAGTGTAAAGACTTAATTGCTTGTTAACTTTAGACTTAATTAAACTTCTACATTTCCAGAAAATTCATCAAAATCTGCTCTCCTACTTCACTACTTTTTTCTGGGTGAAATTGAGTTCCGTAAAAATTATTTTTTTGTAATGCCGCACTGTAATCTACATCATAATTGGATGTTGCAATGGTTTCGTTAGTAACTGGAGCATAAAAACTATGAACCATATAAATATGAGATTTCTCTTTTACTTTATTAAAAAGATTTGTTTTTAAGTTTGATATCTCATTCCATCCAATTTGTGGCACTTTTACCTTGTTTGAAAACTTTACAACATCAACATTAAAAATCTCCAAACCTTTTGTTTTTCCTTCTTCAGATGCATTACACATTAGCTGCATTCCTAAACAAATACCCAAAACAGGTTGTTTTAAAGTCGGAATTAAAGTATCTAAACCACTAGCACGTAACTTACTCATTGCACTACTAGCCTCACCTACACCAGGAAAAATAACTTTATCTGCAGCTAAAATATCGTCTACATTATCTGTTAAAACGGCTTCAAAACCTAGTCTTTTTATAGCAAATTTAATGCTCTGTATATTTCCTGCTCCGTAATTTATAATTACTATTTTCATTTTAAACTTTAAGTATTATCACTATTTACAGCATTCCCTTTGTACTAGGTAAAACCATTTTTTCTACATCTCTTTTTACCGCCATTTTTATAGCCTTTGCAAACGCTTTAAAAATAGCTTCAATTTTATGATGTTCGTTTATACCTTCTGCTTTTACATTAAGGTTAGCTTTTGCTCCGTCTGAAAACGATTTAAAAAAGTGCAAAAACATTTCTGTTGGCATATCACCAACCATTTCTCGTTTAAAATCGGCTTCCCAAACCAACCAGTTACGACCACCAAAATCAATTGCTACTTGCGCTAAACAGTCGTCCATTGGCAAACAAAAACCATAACGTTCTATTCCTAGTTTTGTACCTAAAGCCTTAGCAAATACTTCTCCTAAAGCAATAGCAGTATCTTCTATAGTGTGGTGCTCATCTACTTCTAAATCTCCATTTACCTTAATTTCTAAGTCCATTTGACCGTGACGTGCCAATTGGTCTAACATATGATCAAAGAAAGACAATCCTGTTTTTATGTCACTTTTTCCAGTGCCATCTAAATTTACATTTATGTAAATATCAGTTTCATTGGTTTTACGTGTAACTTCAGAAACTCTATCTTTTAGTTTTAAGAACTCGTATATTTTCTCCCAGTCATTGCTTTCTAAGGCTATAACATCGTCTAATTCTTCCCTTTTTACTGTAATTTCCCCGGTACCTAAATTGGTTTCATCATTAATAAAAATACCTTTAGAACCTAAATTTTTAGCTAACTCTATGTCTGTTAAACGATCACCAATAACAAAAGAGTTTGCTAAATCATATTCAGCAGAAAAATATTCGGTTAATAGGCCTGTCCCAGGTTTACGAGTATTTGCATTTTCGTGAGGAAAAGTTCGGTCTAAAAAAACCTTATCAAAAACTACACCTTCATTTTCAAAAGACTTTAAAATAAAGTTGTGTACTGGCCAAAATGTATCTTCAGGAAAAACATCTGTACCCAAGCCATCTTGGTTGGTTATCATTACCAACTCATAATCTAACTCTTTTGCTATTTTTCCTAAATATGTAAATGCTTTTGGATAAAAAATCATTTTTTCAAATGCATCTATTTGTTCGTCTACAGTTTCCTTTATTATGGTACCGTCTCTATCTATAAATAATACTTTTTTCATCTTTTATAGTTCGTTGTAATTCTTTTATAAAAAGAATTACAGTTAGTTATTAATTTGGTTTAGTGCGTTTATTAATTGCTTATTTTCCTTTGGTGTACCTACTGTAAAACGCAATGTATTTTCACATAAAGGCTGTGTAGTTCTATTACGTATTACTATTCCTTTTTCTAAAAGCTGATTGTATCTTTTTGTAGCATCGTCAACTTTAGCAAGAATAAAATTAGCGTCAGAAGCATATACTTTTTCGATAAAACTAACTTGAAGTAACACTTTAGATAAAGCTTCTTTTTCTAACATTATTTTAGATACTTCTTGTTTTACAGAATCTATATCTAAAACACGCTCTTTTGCTCGTTGTTGCGTTAATTCGTTTACATTATAAGGAGGTTTAATTTTATTTAAAACCGATATAATTTCTTCTGATGCAATACAAATTCCTAATCGTACACCTGCCAAACCATAAGCTTTAGATAAGGTTTGAGTAACAATTAAATTAGGATAATTACCTAGTTGAGTCACCCAACTCTCTTGTGGTGAAAAATCGATATAGGCTTCATCAACAACCACTAAACCATTAAACTCCTCTAACAACTGATGCATTTTTGCAGCTGTAAAACTATTGCCAGTTGGGTTGTTTGGCGAGCATAAAAACAAAATTTTACTATTGTTATTTGCTGTAGCTAAAATTTCATCTACATTAGGTTCAAAATTGGCTGTAAGTAACACCTCTTTATTCTCTATATTATTAATACCAGACAACACCTTGTACATACCATAAGTTGGCGGCAACGTTATAATGTTATCTTCTTTAGGTTCGCAAAAAGCTCTGTAGATTAAGTCTAAAACTTCATCACTACCATTGCCTAAAAGCAAATTTTCTGTTTTAACACCTTTTTGTTCTGCTAAAACAGATTTTAAACTACGCTGTTGCGGATCTGGATACCTGTTTACTCCGTTAGAAAACGGATTCTCATTGGCATCTAAAAAAACCATTTCAGTACCATCAGAAACATACTCATCTCTAGCAGAAGAATATGGACTAAGTCCTTTTACATTCTCTCTAGTTAATTTATCTAAGTTAAAATCTTTCATTATTTTAAACTCTTTAAACGTAATGTAACTGCATTTTTGTGTGCTTGTAAACCTTCTGCATCTGCCATTAACTCTATAGCTTCACCTATTTCTTTTATACCTTGTTCAGATATTTTTTGAAACGTAATACTCTTGGTAAAACTATCTAAATTAACACCACTGTATTGTTTTGCATAACCGTTTGTTGGTAAAGTATGGTTGGTTCCCGATGCATAATCACCTGCACTCTCTGGCGTATAATTGCCAATAAATACAGACCCAGCATTTTCAATTGTGTTTAATACATAATCCTCATTTTCTACACAAACTATAAAGTGCTCTGGAGCATATTCATTAATCAATTGCATAGCCGTTTCTAGCGTTTCTATGTATATAAGCTTACTATTTGCTATGGCCTGTGTTGCTATTTCTACACGTGGTAAAACTGCTAATTGCTTTTCTAACTCAGTTTCTACGTCAGAAATCATTTGTTTTGAAGTAGATACTAATATCACTTGACTATCTGTACCGTGTTCTGCCTGACTTAATAAGTCTGATGCTACAAATGCTGCATTAGCTGTATCATCTGCTAAAACTAACAATTCACTTGGTCCTGCTGGCATATCTATAGCTACACCATATTTGGTTGCTATTTGTTTAGCTACGGTAACAAATTGGTTGCCTGGACCAAATATTTTATAAACTTGTGGTATTGTTTGTGTACCAAACGTCATAGCTGCAATAGCTTGTATACCACCAACTTTATATATTTTAGTTACACCACATAAATTTGCTGCATACAAAATAGCGGGATTAATTTTGCCTTCTTTGTTTGGAGGAGAACACAATACAATTTCTTTACAACCTGCTATGTTTGCTGGTGTTGCCAACATTAGTATTGTAGAAAATAATGGTGCAGTACCACCAGGAATGTATAAACCAACTTTTTGAATTGGTCGTTTTTCTTGCCAACAATCTACTCCGTTTACTGTTTGTATACTTACCTTACTCGTCTCTTGTGCCTTATGAAAAGCTTCAATATTACTTTTTGCTAATTGTATTGCTTTTTTTAGTTCTTCTGATACTAATTTTTCTGCTTCAACCAATTCTTCAACACTGACAATAGTAGATTGCAAAGAAACACCATCAAACTTAGTAGTGTACTTATTTACAGCTTTATCACCATCAGTTCTAACCTCATTAAAAACAGAAACTACAGTACCTTCTATATCTGCAACAGTTTGTGTTGGTCTTTCTAAAACTTGCTTCCAATCTGCAACAGCTGGATTATCAATCTTATTCATTATAGTACCATTTTTTCAATTGGACAAACCAAAATACCTTCTGCGCCTTCTTTTTTTAACTCCTGAATTACTTCCCAGAATTTATCTTTATTTATTACAGTGTGCACAGAGCTCCAACCTTCTTCTGCCAATGGCAATACAGTAGGGCTTCGCATTCCTGGTAATAAAGATATAATAGTTTCTAGCTTTTCATTAGGAGCATTTAAAAGTACATATTTAGATTGTCTAGCTCTTAAAACAGATTCTATTCTAAACTCTAACTGACTTAAAATCTCTTTTCGCTCTTCAGATATTTTTGGAGAAACTGCTAAAACAGCTTCACTAGTTAACATTACTTCTACCTCTTTAAGGTTGTTTTTAAATAATGTACTACCACTAGATACAATATCACAAATACCGTCTGCCAAACCAATATTTGGTGCAATTTCTACAGAACCATTAATAATGTGTAAATCTGCTGTAACACCTTTAGATGCTAAATAATTTTTTACTGTATTTGGGTATGATGTTGCAATACGTTTACCCTGAAAATCTTGTACAGATGTATATTTAAAAGATTTAGGTACTGCTAACGATACTTTACACTTAGAAAATCCTAATCTTTCTGAAAATGTAATGTCTTCTCCTTTTTCTATTAACACATTTTCTCCTATTATAGCAATGTCTACTACTCCGTCTCTTAAATACTGAGGAATATCACCATTTCTTAGGTAAAAAACTTCCATTGGAAAATTTCTTGAAGATGCTTTTAGCTGATCTTTACCGTTGTCTATAGAGATACCACAGTCTTTTAAAATAGCTATGGAATCTTCATTTAAACGTCCGCTTTTCTGAATTGCAATTCTAATTTTAGTCATTCTTTTTTTAGTATGTGTTTAAGAAATCAAAATGGATAAAAACAAAAAACCCGCTTGATTTCTCAAACAGGTTAGATATATGTTTAAACACGGCAAAACACTTCTAGCTCGCTTGATAGCAAGGTGTAAAGTGATGATGATGTGTGTTTTTATTTCTCATTATGGTGTAAAAGTAAAACTTATTTCTTTTATAAAAAAGAGAATTTATAATTTTAGTTCACTATTGATAATTTCTTAACAAATGATTGTAAATTTATTGGTTTCCTAAAATTAATGGTAAACCAGAGTCTCCACTACCAATTACAATTACTTTAGCGTTTGGAGATTCAGACAATTTTATAGTAGCATCTATACCTTTGTCTTGCAAAATTTTATCTGTTAACGATGCACTTAATATTTTGTTTGCATTTGCTTTACCTTGTGCTTCAATAGTTACTTTTTCGGCCTCTTTTTTTGCCGTTACCAGTCTAAATTCATATTCTAAAGACTCTTGTTCTTGTTTTAATTTACGCTCTATGGCATCTTTAATTGTTGGCGGCAATGTTACATCACGCACTAAAATTTCGTTTAATTGAATGTATTCACCATCTACAATTTTTTTTGTTTCATCAAAAATTTCTTGCTGTATAGCGTCTCTTTTACTAGAATATAACTGCTCTGGCGTATAACGCCCAACAACAGAACGGGCTGCAGATCTTATAGTTGGTAATAACACTCTTTGTATATAATCTTCGCCTTTTTCTTGGTGTAACTTTCCTAATTCATTACGTTTTGGTTGAAACCAAGCTGAAGCTTCTAATTTAATATCTAAACCGTTGCTAGAAAGTACATTCATTTTTTCTAATACCTCTTGCTGACGTACTTCATAAATATATACTTTATTCCAAGGAGCTACCACATGAAACCCTTCTCCCATTGGAGGCTCATCTGTAACAACACCATCTCCAAGAGTCTCGTATAAAACTCCTGCGTGACCAGAATCTATTGTCACTGCTGATTTAGAGATAATAACAATAATTAGTATGATAACAAATAATACAGGTAATGCAATTTTTGGTAATCTTTCCATAGTAGTTTTTAAGTTAATCCGTTGTATTTTCTAATAAACCATTCTATTGCAAATACCAATAAAATAAAGCCTAGTAGAAATTTAAATTCTACCAAAGATACAATATTTTCCTTGCTCTTTTGTGTGGGTTTTAGGGTTTGTTTACTAAGCAATTCCTGTTTTAGACCTTTTGCATTATCAATATAAAATAGACTTGTATTTGTGTTTGTTGCAATACGATTCATTTTCTTGTAATTACTAGAAGTAAATTGCTGCTCTACATCATATTCTAAAATGGTAAAAGTTCCAGATTTTGATGTATTTGTATTTGTTACCGTAGCTGTAAATGTATAATCACCTGCTGGCAAACTACTTAAATCTGCTTTATAATTAAAACCGTTTAAAAGCATTGGAATTTCTTTGTAAATAGTTTTTTCTTTGTTGTTTATTTTTAAAACTATTGTAGCATTTGAGTCAAACTCAAAAGCATCATCAAAAACCGATGCATTAATAACCGCCTCACTACTACCTAAATACACTTGTTTATAATCTAGAGTAAAACTATTTTTAGAGTTACTAGAGGCCAAATACAGAATAATTTTACCTATAAAATCATCAAAAGATTTAAAATCTTTATCATTTCTATAAGTTTGCATCCTCCATTTCCAAATATCTTCTCCAAACAAAAAAACTTGTTTTGTTGTATCAAATTCTGACACTGCCAACAGAGGAGACTCTATAGTAACACCTCTTATTGTTGTTTTTAGAACAGTTAAACTTTCATTTTGCGAAAAAACCGGACTAACATTACTCTGTAAGGGAGGAAAATTAGCTGTAGAAAATTCAGATACATCAAACTTAGAAAAAGAAGAGTTTACCATTGGCATTACCTCTTGGGCAGGAAAACCATCTTCAAAAATATAAGTGTTCTGAACCGAATTTAAAAAGTCCCAATCTGTTTGTAAACCAGTTATAACAAAGGAGTTTTTAGCAGCCGTTTTAGCATAGTCTACTATGCTTTTAAAAGCTGTATTAGGCTGATAAAAAATAAAAACATCTGTGTTCTGCCATAAGTTTTTATTAGAATTAGGCTTTAAAATTGTTACGCTACGTTGTTCATTACTTTCTATCGCTTTTTTTAAGGTTCCCAAATCTGGATGTTCAATAGAAGTAACTATTGCAATATTTGTTTTTTCATCTATAACCTCTAAAGCTACTGTTTTTGTGTTGTTTTGTGTATTCTTTTCATTGGTTAGTGCAGCTACAGAAACCTTAATTTTTTTAACTCCAATAGTTTTAGCATTAATATTAGCACTTATAGTTTTGCTATTTTCTGCTTTACTAAATGATATACTCTGTTTAAATACTGTATTACCATTTTCTGTAATAGTCAATAGTTTGGTTACAGGCTTAATTCCTGTGTATGAGACATAAACTTCTACAGGATATTTATTATTTAAAAAAGCAAAGTTATTTTTATTTACTTGGTCTATTTTTATATCTGTATAAGATGTTGTATCACCTACAACTACTGGGTAAATTGGTGTTTTATTGTTTAATGATAAAAATTCATAATCTGCAGCTAAAGTTTGGTTACCATCTGTTAATAAAACTACTGCTAAATTTGTATTCTTATAAATGTCTGCGGTTGTTTGTAATGCCGCTCCTATATTGGTACTTTGTTCTGCAAATGTTAGTGAATCTTTTATGGTATTTAAATTGCCTCCAAATGAATACGTATCTATTGTAAATTTATCTTTTACGTTAGCATCTAGAGTAAGGCTTTTAAGGAAATCTGTAACGTTTTTGACAGATTTACTGTTTTTTATAGAAGCAGAATTATCTGTTAATATTACAAGTTTTGTTTTTTCTACCCTATAGGTAGTTTTGGTAATTTTTGGATTAATAAGCAGTAACAACACACCAAAAACACCTAAAAAACGTAAAAAGGAGAGTAAAACAACAAGTTTACCTCTCCTTTTAGTTTTATAATAATATTGAAACAAGACTACAAGCAGCGCAAATATTGCCGCTAAAATTACCCACACTACAGTTGTAATTTGCATGTATTAATTGTCTCTGTTTTTCAATATAAATTTAAATCTTCTATTAAGTTAACATTCCGCCATCTACATTTAGCACTTGGCCAGTAACATAAGCAGACATATCTGAAGCGAAAAACAAACAAGCATTTGCTACATCATCAGGAGAACCACCTCTTTTTAAAGGAATACCATCTCTCCATCCTTGTACTACTTTTTCATCTAACTTATCTGTCATTTCAGTTTCTATAAAGCCAGGTGCAATTGCATTACATCTAATGTTTCTAGAACCTAACTCTAATGCAACAGACTTTGTAAAACCAATCATTCCGGCTTTAGATGCTGCATAATTAGTTTGTCCTGCATTACCTTTAACACCAACAACACTACTCATATTTACAATAGAACCTTTACGCTGCTTTAAAAAAGTACGTTGTACTGCTTTTGTCATGTTAAAAACAGATTTTAAGTTAATTTCAATAACAGCATCAAAATCTTCTTCGCCCATACGCATTAATAAATTATCTTTAGTAATACCTGCGTTGTTAATTAGCACATCTATACCACCAAAATCTTCTAATACGTTTGCTACCAATTCTTCTGCCTGAGAAAAACTTGCTGCATTACTTTTATATGCCTTAGCTTTTACACCTTTAGCAGTTAACTCTTTTTCTAATTCTAAAGCAGGAGCTTCACTAGAGCTATATGTAAAGGCCACATTTGCACCATTATCTGCAAATACTTTTGCTATTCCCATACCAATACCTCTACTGGCACCAGTAATAATTACGTTTTTTCCTTCTAACAATTTCATCTAATAAAATTTTGCGTTGTTGCAAGTCAAATATAGCGTATGTTTTAGACCTTTAAAAGGTATAGTTCTTTTTTTTAATATTGATATTCTAAATCTTTATAACTGTTTATTTATCAATAGTAAAGTAAACTCCTTTATACTCCAAATTGATTTAAATGATGATCTAAATGTTTAGAAAACATAACATTCCACTCTTTGCTAGTTAATTTTCCAAATGAGTGCGACTCTTTATTGTTAAAATGTGCCTCTCCTAAATGCATTGTTTTGTCTAAATAAGATAGTAACCTACTCTTTTCCTCTTCAAAATTTTTACTACTATCAATAATAAATTCAGGTGCTGTTCTTCCATTTTTTTGGTATGGCTTTGGACCAACAACAGCTTTTTTTACAAATGTTTTTAGTAAAAACTTTTTAAATGCATTTGGTTTAGGGCGCTTGTTTTCATAAGTCATTTCATAAGCAACATTACAGTGTGCTAACATTTGTGAAACTTGCATTTTACCCCATAAACCTTTGGTTTCTGGGGTTAGCTTATGTATCCTTTCTTTAGTGTAATTTAAATCGTTTTCTAAAAACAAATTTTTCATAACAAATTGGTTGTGGTTAATACAACTAATGTACATTAATTTAAAGCACAAAAAAAGCGTTTACTAAATTAGTAAACGCTTTTATATTTGTAGCAAAGTTAAAGGATTAACCCATAACTTCTTTTACTTTTTTACCTATTTCAGCAGGAGAATCTACAACGTGGATACCACATTCTTTCATAATTGCTTTTTTAGCCTGTGCAGTATCATCACTACCACCAACTATAGCACCTGCGTGCCCCATTGTTCTACCTGCAGGAGCAGTTTCACCAGCAATAAAACCAACAATTGGTTTTTTGCTTCCACTCTCTTTATACCACTTAGCAGCATCAGCTTCTAATTGCCCACCTATTTCACCAATCATTACTACACATTCTGTAGCAGGATCATTTATTAAAAGCTCTACAGCTTCTTTTGTAGTTGTTCCAATAATTGGATCTCCACCTATACCAATTGCAGTAGTAATACCTAAACCTTGACGTACAACTTGGTCTGCAGCCTCATACGTTAATGTACCAGATTTAGAAACAATACCTACAGTACCGCTTTTAAATACAAAACCAGGCATAATACCTACTTTAGCTTCACCTGGAGTAATAACACCCGGACAGTTAGGACCAATTAAACGACAATCTTTATCTTTAATATAATCTGAAGCTTTAACCATATCAGCAACAGGAATACCTTCTGTAATAGTAATAATTACTTTAATACCAGCGTTAGCAGCTTCCATAATTGCATCTGCAGCAAATGCTGGCGGTACAAAAATAATAGTTGTATCTGCACCTACTTTTTCAACAGCTTCTAAAACTGTGTTAAAAACTGGTCTTCCTAAATGCTCTTGACCACCTTTACCTGGTGTTACACCACCAACAACGTTGGTACCGTATTCAATCATTTGTTCAGCGTGAAAAGTACCTTCACTACCTGTAAAACCTTGTACAATTATTTTGGAATCTTTATTTACTAAAACACTCATTATATCGTTTGTTATTTTTTTCGCTTCACAAAAATATAGCTTTGTTGGCGATTATTAAAGTATTCTTTGTTTATTTATTTTTAATATTTTGTAAAATAGATGGTATTTTTTTAACATTAGCCAATTGTCTAAGTTTTTCTCTGGATTCTTCTATAGGAGTGCCAAAGTAACTTTTACCACCCACAATAGATTTTGTAACACCTGTTTGCCCCATTACAACTGCTTTTTTACCAATTGTAATACCGCTAGTAGTACCTACTTGACCCCAAAGTGTAACTTCATCCTCTATAATAACACAGCCAGCAATACCTGTTTGTGATGCTATTAAACATTTTTTACCAATTACAGTATCATGACCAACATGTACTTGGTTATCTAGCTTAGAGCCTTCACCAATGGTAGTATTACCAGTTACGCCTTTATCTATTGTACAAAGTGCACCTATGTCTACATTGTTTTCTATCACAACTTTTCCGCCAGACAATAACTTATCAAAACCCTCTGGTCTGTTTTTATAATAAAATGCATCTGCACCTAAAACAGATCCTGCATGTATAGTTACATTATCACCTAAAACACAGTTATCATAAATTGAAACATTAGAATGAATTACACAATTTTTTCCAATAACAACATTATTGCCTACAAAGACATTGGGTTGTATTATGGTATCTTCTCCAATAATAGCAGAGTCTGATATGGTAGAAACTGATTTTTTAAAAGGTTTAAAGTAAGCTGTTAACTTATTAAAATCTCTAAAAGGATCGTCTGATATTAACAATGCTTTACCCTCTGGACAAGCTACTTCTTTATTTATTAAAATAATGGTAGCGTTAGATTGTAAAGCCTTGTCATAGTACTTAGGGTGATCTACAAAAACAATATCACCTTTGGTAACTACGTGAATCTCGTTCATTCCTAAAACGGAAAAACTATCATCACCAACATAACTGCAATTAATAATAGCTGCAATTTGCTTTAAAGTATGTGGAATAGGAAATTTCAAATGTTATTGTACCTAATGTTTATATTTTACAAAAAAGTAAAAAATTTACTCTTTTACACGCTCCATGTAAGAGCCTTTTTCTGTATCAACTTTTATTTTATCACCTTCATTAATAAAAAGAGGCACATTTACTTCTGCTCCTGTTTCTACTTTAGCTGGCTTGGTAGCATTTGTAGCTGTATTACCTTTTACTCCTGGTTCTGTATATGTAACCTCTAAAATAACACTAGCAGGCATATCTACAGATAAAGGTAAACTATCTTCTGTATTAAATAAAATAGTAACAACTTCTCCTTCTTTTAATAAGCCAGGTGCATCTAAACTACTCTCTTCTAACGTAATTTGGTTATAATCATCCGTATTCATAAAATGATACGTGGTACCTTCTGCATATAAAAACTGATAAGAACGAGTTTCTACACGCACATCATCAATCTTATGGCCTGCAGAAAAAGTATTATCAATTACTTTACCTGTGGTTACACTTTTTAACTTAGTTCTTACAAAAGCTGGTCCCTTACCAGGTTTTACGTGTAAAAATTCTACAATTTTAAAAATATCATGATTGTATCTTATACACAATCCTTTTCTAATGTCTGATGTTGATGCCATACTTTTATTTAATTTGAACTAAAATAGCCTTTCATAATTCCTCTTTGAGAATCTCTAATAAACTGAAGAATTTCGTCGCGTTCTGGAGTTGCTTCCATTTCTGCTTCAATAATTTCTACAGCCTGACTATTGTTATAATTTTTCTGATATAATATTCGGTAAATATTCTGTACTTCTCTAATTTTTTCTGAAGAAATACCTCTTCTACGTAAACCTACAGAGTTTATACCTACATAAGATAATGGTTCTCTGGCAGCTTTTACATAAGGTGGCACATCTTTACGTACTAAAGAACCACCTGTAACAAAAGCGTGGTTACCTATAGATACAAATTGATGAACCGCTACTAAACCAGCCAATACAACATTGTCTCCTACTGTTACATGACCTGCTAAAGTAGAGTTGTTAGAAAAAATACAATTGTCTCCCACAAAACAGTCATGAGCAACGTGGCAATAAGCCATTATTAAACAGTTTTTTCCAATTTTGGTTTTTTGTCTGTCTGATGTACCTCTGTTTATAGTAGCACACTCTCTAATAGTTGTATTATCTCCTATCTCTACAATAGTTTCTTCACCAGCATATTTTAAATCTTGTGGTGTTGCTGATATAATTGCTCCTGGAAAAATATTACAATTTTTTCCAATTCTTGCGCCTTCCATAATAGTTACGTTAGAACCTATCCAAGTTCCCTCGCCTATTACTACATTATTATGTATTGTTGTAAAAGGTTCTACAACAACATTTTTTGCGATTTTAGCACCTGGGTGTATATACGCTAAAGGTTGATTCATTCTATTGTTTTTTTGCTATTTGTGCCATCATTTCGGCTTCACAAACTAATTTATCATTTGCATAAGCATACGCTTGCATATGACATATTCCTCTGCGTATTGGTGTTATAAGGCTACAGTGAAATATTAATGTATCTCCTGGTAAAACCTTTTGTTTAAATTTAACTTTATCTATCTTCATAAAAAAAGTTAAATAATTTTCTGGATCTGGAACTGTACTTAAAACCAAAATACCTCCTGTTTGCGCCATTGCCTCTACTTGTAAAACACCTGGCATTACAGGTGCTCCTGGGAAATGTCCAACAAAAAAAGGTTCGTTCATAGTTACGTTTTTCATACCCACAACATGATTATCAGAAAGTTCTAATACTCTGTCTATTAATAAAAACGGAGGTCTGTGTGGTAACATATCCATAATTTGATGAATATCCATTAATGGAGGTAAACTCAAATCATATTTAGGAACGCTATTTCTTTTTTCTAGCTTAATAATTTTAGCCAATTTTTTTGCAAATTGTGTATTTACAAAATGACCTGGCTTGTTAGCTATAACTTTACCACGTATTCTAATACCTGTTAAAGCTAAATCCCCTATAACATCTAACAATTTATGACGCGCAGCCTCATTTGGCTGGTGCAGTGTTAGGTTATCTAAAATTCCGTTAGGCTTAACAGATAATTTCTCCTTTCCAAAAGCTTTTTCAAGCTTTTTCATTGTTTCATCAGATATTTCTTTATCTACATAAACTATGGCATTATTTAAATCACCTCCTTTTATAAGTCCGTGTTCTAATAACATTTCTAACTCATGCAAAAAACTAAATGTTCTTGCATTAGAAATTTCTTCTTTAAAGTCTGATAATTTTAACAAAGTAGCATTTTGTGTACCCAAAACCTTGGTTCCAAAGTCTACCATAGTTGTTATTTGGTAATCATCAGAAGGAATAATAGTAATTTCACTACCAGAAGCTTCATCCTTATAAGAGATAACATCTTTAACAATGTATTCTTCTCTTTCTTTTTCTTGCTCTACTACACCTGCATTTTCTAAAGCCTCAACAAAAAACTTTGATGAGCCATCCATTATTGGTAACTCTGGAGAGTTTAACTCTATTAAAACATTATCTATCTCTAAACCTACTAGTGCAGCTAATACATGTTCTGGAGTTTGTATTTTAACTCCTTTCTTTTCTAAATTAGTACCACGCTGTGTGTTTTCTACAAAATTAGCATCGGCCTCTATTATAGGTTCTCCTTCTAAATCTACACGTTTAAAAGCATAACCGTGGTTTTCTGGAGCAGGTAAAAACTTCATTGTAACTTTTTCACCTGTGTGTAAACCTACACCTGTAAGCGTAGCTTCTTTAGCTATAGTTCTCTGTTTTGAATTGGGTTTATTTGCCATCAAACTTTTTTTCAATGTTATTTATTCCTTTTACTATTTTTGGTAAGTTTTTAAAATGAACATAAGACTTATTAAAATCTCCATAATTCATAGCAGGTGAGCCTTGTAAAACCTCATTATCTTTAATGTTTTTACCTATGCCAGACTGTGCTTGTATGCGTACATTATCTCCTATAGAAATATGACCTACAATACCTACTTGGCCACCTATCATACAATTTTTTCCAATTTTAGTAGACCCTGCAATACCTGTTTGTGCAGCAATTACAGTGTTTTCTCCAATTTCTACGTTATGGGCAATTTGTATTTGATTATCTAATTTTACACCTTTTTTAATAATTGTAGATCCCATAGTTGCGCGGTCTATTGTTGTACCTGCACCAACATCTACATTATCCTCTAAAATTACATTGCCAATTTGTGGTATTTTTGTAAAAGTACCATCTGTATTAGGAGAAAAACCAAAACCGTCAGATCCTATTATAACTCCTGTATGTATTACGCAGTTGTTACCAATTATAGAGTCTGAGCATATTTTTGCTCCAGAAAATAAAGATACATTATCTCCTATGGTTACGTTATCTGATATGTATACGTTTGGATATATTTTTGCATTTTTACCTATGGTTACGTTTTTACCAATATAAGTAAATGCGCCTAAGTAAACATTTTCTCCATAGCTAGAAGATTCATCTACATAAACGGGTTGTTCTATACCGCTTTTATCATTTTTAACCTGATCATAATAGGTTAACAATTTTGTAAAAGACTGGTAGGCATCCTCTACTTTTATTAAAGTTGTTGTAAACTCTTTTTCTGGAGAAAAGTCTTTGTTTACAATAGTTATAGATGCTTCTGTTGTATATAAATGCGGGGTATATTTTGGATTAGCTAAAAAGGTAAGCGAACCCGCTTTTCCTTCTTCTATTTTAGCAAGTGTATGTACAGTAATTTCAGGATCTCCCTGAACTTCACCTTCTAAAATACCTGCAATTTGACTAGCTGTAAACTTCACGTGTTGTTAATTAATTTAGTAAGGTGTTTTTTGTCCTTATTATGTATTATTAAAAAATTAAGGTTTTGCAAAACCATAATTAACGGTGACAAAAGTAAGAAAAATAGTGAAATGTTTACATTTTACTTGAGTTGTGTTTTCACAAAACCCAGTAAAGCCCTGGCTTATAAACTTTAACCTGTTATAATATATCTAAATTTTCTTTACATTTTTTTTACATTAACCTATTCTATTTTAGGATAACAAGCATAATATTTAGTAACTGTTTTAGATAATGTTTTGCTATTTAACTGGTCTGATGCTTTTGAAACATCTGTTACTTTTCCGTTTTCTTTAAGCACTTTTATAGGTTGTACATGCTGTATATATGCTGTGTTTTTTATTTCTCCACTAAACACAAAGTATGCTGTTTCTTCATCAGTTAAATTGTGTTTTTCTTTAAATAAATTAAACTCTTTTTTTACTTTTATTGCAGATATTGGCTTTTTCTTCATTTTAATATGTAGCAAATCTCTATGCAATATCATTCTGCTTAAAGTAGATAATACAAAATCACTATTATGCTGCCATTCTTTTATAGCTGCCATTATATCTATATCATCTAACTCTGAAAATTTTTCAATAACATCTGCATTAAAATCTTTTAACGTTATTTTGTTTTTTATAAAAAATGATAAAATAGAACTACAAGGCAAATTATTACCGCTATGTATTAATTCCTTTGCCCTTTTTAATGTTTTTATTAATAATTGCTCTGCTACCAAGCCTGTTTTATGTAAATACACTTGCCAATACATAAACCTACGGGCCATTAAAAACTTCTCTACAGAGTAAATTCCTTTTTCTTCTACCACTAAATCACCATCTACTACATTAAGCATTGTAATTAGGCGTTCTGCATTAATATTACCTTCTGCTACACCTGTGTAAAAACTGTCTCTTTTTAAATAATCTAACCTATCCATATCTAACTGACTAGATACCAAATCATTTAAAAACTTTTTTGGGTGTTCTTTTTTAAAAATAGCTATAGCAGTATCTAATTTACCATTAAACTCTTTATTTAATTGTTGCATAAAGACCAATGAAATTGCCTCATGATCCACACCCTCTACAATAGTATGCTCCATTGCATGAGAAAAGGGACCATGACCAATGTCATGCAAAAGAATAGCACATAAGAGTCCTTCTTCTTCTTTTTTGGATATTTTTACACCTTTAAAGCGGAGTATTTGCACAGCCTGCTCCATTAAATGCATACAGCCAAGTGCGTGCTGAAATCTAGTATGTTGTGCACCAGGATATACTAAATACGTTAAACCTGTTTGCGATATTCTGCGAAGCCTTTGAAAATAAGGGTGCGCAATAATATTAAAAATTAGCGTGCTTGGTATGCCAATAAATCCGTAAATTGGATCATTGAATATTTTAAGTTTGTTAGATATAATCAAAATCTTCTTTCTTTACAATTACAAATATAGACACTAAATGAACAAGATAACAATACTTTGGGTAGATGATGAAATAGATTTACTTAAACCACACATAATATTTCTAGAAAAGAAAAATTACCAAGTGATAACTTGCCAAAGTGGCAGAGAAGCTTTGGAAGAACTAGAAGATACTAAAGTGGACATTGTTTTTTTAGATGAAAATATGCCCGGAATTAGTGGTTTAGAGACACTTTCTGAAATTAAAAAAACACACACTTCTTTACCAGTTGTAATGATTACAAAAAGTGAAGAAGAACTAATTATGGAGGAGGCAATTGACTCTAAAATAGCAGATTACCTAATAAAACCTGTTAACCCAAACCAAATATTGCTTAGTTTAAAAAAGAGTTTAGACCACTCTAGATTAATATCAGAAAAAACAACGTCTAATTACCAACAAGAGTTTCGTAAAATTGCTATGGATTTATCTATGGTTAATTCTTATGAAGAGTGGGTAGATTTATATAAAAAACTTATTCATTGGGAGTTACAACTAGAGGAAATAGAAGACTCTGGTATGTTTGAAATTCTTGAATCTCAGAAAATTGAGGCAAATAATCAGTTTGGTAAGTTTATAGATAAAAACTACCCTAATTGGTTTTCTAGTGACAATACTCCTGTTTTATCACATACGCTATTTAAAAACTTAATTAAGCCCGAGCTAAAAGATAAATCTACATTACTTGTTGTTATAGATAACTTAAGGTATGACCAATGGTTGGCTTTTGAGAGTACCGTAAATTCTTTTTACAAAAAGAAAAAAGAAACGCCTTATTTTAGCATTTTACCCACAGCAACTCAATATGCGCGTAATGCTATATTTTCTGGTCTAACACCACTAGAAATGGAAAAACAACACCCAAACTGGTGGAAAAATGATACAGATGAAGGTGGTAAAAATTTACACGAAGAGGATTTTCTTGGTGCACAATTAAAAAGGCTTGGGTTAGATTTAAAATGGGAATACCACAAAATTAGCAGCCTAAAACAAGGCAAACAATTGTCTCAAAACTACAAAACTCAAAAAGACAATAATCTTACTGTAATTGTATACAATTTTGTAGATATGTTATCACATGCAAAAACAGAAATGGAAGTAATAAAAGAGCTTGCAAGCAATGACAAAGCTTACAGATCTTTAACTGTAAGTTGGTTTAAAAATTCTCCTTTGCTAGAAATTATACAGCAAGCGCAAGCTATGGGGCAAAAACTAATAATTACCACAGACCACGGCACAATTAACGTTAAGCAACCATCTAAGGTTGTGGGAGATAAAGACACTAGCCTAAACTTAAGATATAAAACAGGTCGAAGCTTATCATATGACAATAAAGACGTGCTTTCTGCCAAAAACCCTAAAGACTTACAACTACCTACTATTAATATGAGTAGCTCTTTTATTTTTGCTAAAAATGATTTGTTTTTTGCTTATCCAAACAACTACAATCATTATGTAAGTTACTACAGAAATACTTACCAACATGGGGGCGTTTCCTTAGAAGAAATGATTATACCTTTTGTTGTTTTAGAGCCTAGATAATTGCACACAAACTAATTGGCAACTACATTTGCGTTTTTATAATTTATAACAAAAATGAACACTACATTTTCCACATCTGAAATACAAAATATAGCTAAAAAAATCATTGCTAACGCACCTACTAAAACACTTTGTTTTTATGGTGAAATGGGTGCCGGAAAAACCACTTTAATTAAAGCTATAATGAAAGAACTAGGTGTTATTGGCGATACCTCTAGCCCTACTTTTGGTATTGTAAACGAGTACCACGATAACAAAAACAAAACCTTGGCTTATCATTTTGATTTTTACAGGTTAGAAGATGAAATGGAAGCACTAGACATAGGTATAGAAGATTATTTTTATGCCAATAAATGGGTTTTTATAGAATGGCCAGAAAAAATAACGTCTTTTTTACCTGAAGATACTACTAATATAAAACTAGAAGTAATTAACCCTACAGACCGTAGAATCAGTTTTTAATAACGACTTAGAAAAACCTAATTAACCAATGGTTTTAAAAATAAAATTGTAATTTTGATGGTCAGTTTAACAAACACTAACGGATATGAATCAGCCTTCTTCGCCATTTAGCAAATACCAACTACTACCACAAGAAGAAAAGCTAGAAATCCTTAGAAAAAAGGGAGAATTATTTATTGGGATGCTGAAAGAGAATCAGTATCAAGAAAAAAGAATATGTTTAACTCCAGATGCAGTAAATGCCCTTACCTGTAACGGACATCGTGTTTTAATAGAGTCTGGCGCTGGTGAAGGTGCAAGTTTTTCTGATTTAGATTACACAAACGCAGGTGCAGAAGTAACAAAAGACACTAAAAAGGTGTTTTCTTGTCCGCTTATTTTAAAAGTAGAACCACCTACGCTTTCTGAAATACAAATGCTAAATCCGCAGACAACAATTATATCTGCACTTCAAATTAAAACACAATCTAAAAAATATTTTGAAGAATTAGCAAAAAAACGAATTACAGCAATTGCTTTTGAATATATACAAGATGAAGATGGTAAATACCCCGCTGTACGATCTTTGAGTGAAATAGCAGGAATTTCATCAGTACTAATTGCATCAGAACTAATGGCCACAACCAATAATGGTAATGGATTAATGTTTGGAAATATTAGTGGCGTGCCTCCTGTAGAAGTTGTTATAATTGGCGCTGGCACCGTTGGTGAGTTTGCAGCCAGATCTGCAATTGGACTAGGTGCTAACGTGAAAATTTTTGATAATTCTATCACCAAGTTAAGACAAATACAAACCAACTTAAAACAAACCGTATACACATCTACATTACAACCAAAGAACCTTTTAAAGTCTTTAAAAAGGTGTGATGTAGCCATTGGAGCCATTAGAGGTAAAGACCGCTCTCCTATTGTAGTTACAGAAACTATGGTAGAAAATATGAAAAAAGATGCTGTAGTTATTGATGTTAGTATAGATATGGGTGGCTGTTTTGAAACCTCTGAACTAACCACACACAATAAACCAACTATAACAAAACACGGTGTAGTACACTATTGCGTACCTAACATACCGTCTAGATACCCAAAAACTTCATCAATATCTATAAGTAATATTTTTACACCTTACCTTTTAAAAATTGGTGAAGATGGTGGAATGGAAAATGCATTACGTTTTGATAAAGGCTTACGAAACGGACTATATATGTACCACGGAATTTTAACAAACAAATCTGTAGGAGAATGGTACGACTTACAGTATAGTGATATCAATTTTTTAATTTTTTAATATGGCATTCATCAAACGATTAGGATGGTACTTAGTAGGACTATCAATCGGTATTGTATTTTTAACTTTTTTCTTAAAAAAGAAATCAGACGAAACAGGAACAGAGTTCTGTTATTTTCCTAATTGTAGAGTTCTTAAAGACCTGCGCTCTAAACCACTATCCTACTCTAACGATATAAAAACTTTACTAAACAATAAGACTATAGACTCTACAACAGTTGCTTATTTTTTAAACGATGGAGACATAGATTTTGGAAACAGTGACACTAAATCTACACCTTGCAAAACCTATAAAATTGAAGGTTTAATTAAAGAAAAAGAAGCCGTTTTAACTGTAATAAACTGCACAGACAAGGTTGTTATAGATAAAATAGATCTTAGCAAATAACTTTACTGAAAATTGACATAAAAAAAAGGTGAGTTTTAAAAACTCACCTTTTTTATTAATAGTCATATATTATATTTTTCTTCTTTTGCGCTCCTCTTTTAATAAAGATAATTCTCTTGTTGTTTGCCCTGCAACAGATGTATTTTCCTCTGCTCTACGTATTAAGTAAGGCATTACATCTCTAACTGGTCCAAAAGGTAAATATTTAGCAACATTATATCCTTTATCAGCTAAATTAAAAGAGATATGATCACTCATACCATACAATTGCCCAAACCATACACGAGAATCTGAATGAGGAATATTTTTCTTCTCCATTAACTGCATCAAAGTGTAACAGCTGTTTTCATTGTGTGTACCCATAAAAATAGACATGTCATCTAAATGATCAATCATATAGGCCACAGCAGCATCAAAATTATCATCGGTATCCTTTTTAGAGGCACAAATTGGTGTAGGATAACCTTTTTCTTCAGCTCTTTCATTTTCCTTTTCCATATACGCACCACGCACCACTTTCATCCCAATTTTAAAACCTTCTTCTTTAGCCTCTATATGTAATTTTTTAAGATAATCTAATCTATCCCAACGATACATCTGCAACGTATTATACACAACAACTTTTTCTTTATTGTATTTACGCATCATTAAAGTACATAAATCATCTGCTGCATCTTGCATCCAACTTTCTTCACCATCAACTAAAAGCGCAACATCTAAATCGTAAGCCTTTTTACAAACTTTATCAAACCTAGCAACAATTCTATCCCACTCTAACTGCTCCATTTCTGTTAAAGCAATGCCTGCCCCAACTTTTTCAAAAAGAATAAATCTTCCAAAACCAGTAGGTTTAAAAACAGCTAGCGGTATAGACTCTTTCTCTTTTACAAAATCTAATACATTTAGTATTTTTTGATACGCAAGATCAAAATGATTTTCTTCTTCCTTACCCTCTACAGAATAATCTAAAATTGTACTTACTTTTTTATCGTACATTTTATCTATAACAGGCAAGCAATCCACTTCGCTAACACCACCACAAAAATGGTCAAAAACAGTAGCTCTAATTAAGCCCTCTACAGGTAAATGTGCTTTAATAGCAAAATTTGTAACCGCAGTACCAATACGTACTAACGGTTCATTAGCAATAAGCTTGAATAAAAAATAGGCTCTTTCTAATTCAGAATCCGATTTTAAAGCGAAAGCAGTTGCTGTATTTTCAAAAATTTGTTCCATTTTTAATAATTTCGTAAAGAGCAAATATAAATACAGATTTTATATTCTAATAACTAAAATATGTGTTTATTTTGCATATTTTAAAATAAGAATCATGCAGTCAATTTCAGCTCAAAAATATTCAGTTCATTTTAACCAAAAAGCATACTCAGAACTAAACACTCATTTAGCTAAAGCTAACTACTCTAAGGTGTTTATTTTGGTTGATGAAAACACCCACCAACACTGTTTGCCAAATTTTATGGCGCAAATTAATGGCGATTATAATTTTGAGATAATTGAAATTGAAGAAGGTGAAATTAACAAGACCATAGAAACTTGTGTACAAGTATGGCACGTTTTATCTGAGTTAGACGCAGACCGCAAAAGCGTTATGATAAATCTTGGTGGCGGTGTTATTACTGACTTAGGAGGCTTTGTTGCTTCTACATTTAAAAGAGGAATAGATTTTATTAATGTTCCTACCACCTTATTATCTATGGTTGATGCTTCTGTAGGAGGAAAAACTGGTGTAGATTTAGGCTCTTTAAAAAATCAAGTTGGCGTTATTAACCAACCACAAATGGTATTAGTTATTTCTTCATTTCTGCAAACATTAGAGGAAAGACAATTAAACAGTGGCTTTGCGGAAATGCTAAAACACGGTTTAATAAAGGATAAGAAATATTGGAATGAACTAAATTTAGTAGCTGATTTTACAAATTTAGATGAGTTTATTTACGATTCAGTTGTTATTAAAAACAATGTTGTAACTATAGACCCAACCGAGCAAAATTTACGTAAAATTTTAAATTACGGTCACACACTTGGCCACGCTATTGAGTCTTACTTTTTAGAAACTGAAGACAAAGAAACATTACTACACGGTGAAGCTATTGCTGTAGGTATGGTGCTAGAGGCCTATTTAAGTAACAAACTAACAGGTTTAACTAACGAAGCTTTAGAAGCTATAAAAAGTACTTTTACAAAACAATACGGTAAAGTAACATTTACAAAAGAGGATATTAAAAATATTTTAACCTACTTAAAGTTTGATAAAAAGAACTCTCATGGTAATATTAACTTTGTTTTACTAAAATCTATTGGAGAATGTGAAATTGATGTTACAGTTGATGAAGATTTATTACACCAATCTTTTGCATACTACAAAGTTTAAGACACACACCTACATAATACCCCTGCTACACAACTAATTACAATTTTGAAGGGAAAAAAGTTTTAGTTTAGTTCTTGTAAAACTAAAACCAATGAATTATGTTACGCAAACTAGTAGATTACAAAAAACTTGACCACAAAGTAGCTGCAAAATTAATAGAGTCTTACCCACACGGGTATGGTGATAACGACATTATTGTTTTTAAAAATGCAAAAGGAGAATTTGTAGAAGCTGTTGAAGTTAAAACCGAAGACACTATTTATTTAGTTAGAATAAGTAAAAGCTTATCTAACTTTATTGCAAATTTTGATGAAGCTATAGAAAAAGAACTAGAGTCTACAGGTACAGAAACTTCTGCATCTGCAAATTTTGAAGACGCAGAGGAGACCGAATAATTATTTCTCTTAAATTCTTTTTATAAATATCTTTCTAAAATTATTTTAGAATGATGTTCTAAATGACCACACGCAACAAAGCCTGCAGCAGCAGTACTCATTGGCGAGTTACTTGCTGTACCTATAAATTTTAATTGCTCTTGTGTTAGGTTAGCAAATAAAGAAATTGTTGCCGCTCTCACATCTAAAAATTCTTGCAGCAAACTTTTTCTGTTTCTTGAGTTTGCGTTAGATGTTGGTACATAATCATCTTGCTCAAAACCAGGTAAAGGTGTAGCATCTAATCTAGAAAACCTCAAAGCTCTATATTGAAAAATACGTTCTGTATCAATAATATGCACTAAAACCTCTGCTACAGTCCACTTTCCGGTTGCGTAAGAAAAATCCAACTTACTATCTGGAATAACAGCTATTAAGTCTTTAAATTTCTTTTTTCCATTTTGCAAAGCGGCAAGTAAACTTACATCTCCTACCAAATCTATATACCCTTTATAATAAGCATTATAATCTTGCAGTGTTAATTCTGTTGCTTTCATTTAAAAAAAATAAAAAAACCCAATGCGTAAAACATTGGGTTGGTGTTATTAATTTACTTTCAATATTAAGAAATTACAATTCATTAAAAATTGTATGCATTAAACGTTTTTTATCGTTAATACTTTCTTCTAAAGAAATCATTGTTTCTGTTCTGCTAATGCCATCAATATCATCTATTTTAAAAATGATATTTTTAGCATGTTGAGTATCTCTAGCTCTAATTTTACAAAAAATATTAAACTTGCCTGTTGTAATATGCGCTACAGTAACGTAAGGTATACCTATTAAACGCTCTAAAACAAACTTAGTTTGATGTGTTTTTTCTAAAAATATTCCTACATAAGCAATAAAAGAATAACCTAACTTAACATAGTCCAATGTTAAAGATGAACCTTGTATAATTCCGGCTTCTTCCATTTTCTTTACCCTTACATGTACAGTACCCGCAGATATAAGTAATTTTTTTGCGATATCTGTAAACGGAGTTCTGGTATTGTCAATTAACATATCCAGAATCTGGTGATCAATTTCGTCTAGCTTAACTTTAGTCATTATATAATTAAATTTGGAACAAAAATAGTAAAATAAGAAGATATACGCACTAAATATGACTTTTTTTTATCAATAATGCAATTATTTTACATATACTAATTAAATTGTTAATTACCAAGCAATGCAGTAGATAAAAGATTGTTATTTTTAACAAAATCTAAATCACTACTATTCAGTAAATTAAGTGTTTTATGTGCATAAAAATTGTCTAAATTTTTAACCTCTGCTACAACAGGTTCAAAAACAACTTTGTCATCTTTTAACACTTCTTTATAAAGAATTCCTAAAGAATCGACTTCAGAATATGTAGTTACTATATTTTTAGTATTATATATAATAAGGTCTAAAAATTGCTTACCATTCTCTGGTATTTCAAAATAAGAGCTAACTTTAAAGTTATTTAGCGAGTTATTTGCTATAGTCTCTACTCCCTTTAACAAGGAATAAAAAATAAATTCTCTAGTTTTTTCTCTTTCATAATCCTCAGGAAAGTGTCCAGATTCAAACAAAATGGTTGGTGTGTTCAACATTTGAAAAGCATCTCCAACACAATTACTATTAAATCCGTCATCATACCTACCAACTTGACCTGGAATAAAATTTTGCAAAACACTATTCATTGCCACTATAAGCTGCATACTTTTTTCTCTTGAAGGAGACAAAGCTCTTTCCTTATTAAAGGCGGGAGCTAAAAAAGACACTGTAGCAGGTTTATTTGTTTCACCTACATTAAAAATTGTTCTCTGATCATGTAGGTTAAAACAAAAATCAGGTTTAAAGTTTTCATAAACTTGTCTTAGAATTATACTTTCAGGCTGACTCCTATCTTGTGCGTCTCTATTTAAATCTATTTCATTAGCATTAATTCTGGTATATGCTTTTGCACCATCAGGATTTAATATTGGAATAATTTGTATTGTGCACTTTTTTAATATTGAAGATTGTAAATCTGAAGGCTCCTCTAAAAAATTAATAAAATCTAAAACTGCTTTTGTTGTTGTAGACTCATTACCGTGCATTTGAGACCACATTAAAATTTTAGTTTCTCCACCACCAATTGTAATTAATTTTATAGGTTCTCCCAAAACAGATTTTCCTACTTGCTTAATTTCATTCTTAAAAATGCTAGCTTCTAAAAAAGGAAAAACATCCTCATTTGTTACGTATCTCCCAGCTACTTTATCCTCCTTACAACTTAAAAATATCTGCTTAAAATCTATCATCTACATCCTTATTATTAAGCAGTAAATATAACGCTATATTAAGTTACATATGTAACAACTTAAGTTACAAATATAACTACGATATTTACTTTTGTAAACATAAAAAATAAATATAACTATTATTTAGTTACATTTGTAATATTAAAAATAGTAAAGTATAAGTTTTACTTATGAAAATACAATAAACTATTGTTTTTTAATGATTTAAATCAATTTACTTAAAGTAAAAATATAATAATAAAATTAATTATACAAGCTATTTTCAATAAAAAAGCAACATATAAAACCTCTAAATGTTACAATGGTAAATTCTGAAGAGTTTATAAAACGACTAGAAAAAATAATTAATTACTACGACTTAACCGCTGCTGCTTTTGCAGAAAAAGTAGAAGTACAAAGGTCCAGTATATCACATTTACTATCCGGAAGAAACAAACCTAGTTTAGAGTTTGTTTTAAAAGTAGTAACCCACTTTCCTGAAGTAAATTTATATTGGCTTTTAAATGGGAAAGGAAGTTTTCCCCAAGTAAATGATTATAACATTCCCTCTGCCACAATTAAAAAAGAAAAAGAAGCTTTAAGAAAAGAAGTAAGTAAAGTAATTATTTTTTACACAGATGGAACTTTTGAAACCTTTGATAAAAATTAAATTCAATTACTTATTTAACAATATTACGCTTTAGAAGTCTGACATAATTAATTATTTTTGCTTTATGAAAATAAAACATTTTTACCTTATTGCCTCTGCAGCTTTACTAACATCTTGTTACGCTCCTAAAAGGGATTGTACCGACTTTAAAACTGGCGAATTTACTTTTAATTACGAGATTAACGGAGAGAAGAAAACAGGACGTTTTACAAGAGATGAGAAATACAGTGTTGAATATTATGAAAACAAAGTGGATAGCTCATCTGTACGCTGGATAAACGATTGTGAGTTTGTTTTAAAATCACTTAAAGATCAGTCTTCTATTCATTTTAAAATTTTAGAAACAACCAGCGATAGTTATACTTTTGAATACAGTAACGCTGCTAGAGACCCAAAAAAAGAATTGATTGTTATGAAAGGTAAAGCCATCAGGGTTAAAAAGTAGCTCATAAATCAATTACCAACCGTTTTAAGGCTTTACTCATCAGTTAAAACATATTTACTCAGAATAAACATTACACCTTTTAAAAAGGCTTAAAATAAAAAAACCTCGCTTTTGTAGCGAGGTTTTTTTATTTTTAAAAGACACTATTAATTAGGTCTTTCAAAGGATTTTTTAGAGTTGCTTTTTGCATACTCTTTAAATTGTCTCTGTTGCTGCTTAACAGTCATTGTACTTCCGTCATGACTCCAACCTGGAGGTCCAAATACATACATCAACTTATGAGATAGTTTTTTTGATTTCTTCATATCCATCCAAATATCCTTAAACTCGTGCGTTAAAATAACAATTGGATTGTTAGAGTTTGGCGCGTGTATTACACCATATTTAACATCAATACTATCATCTAAAGGTAACCAAGTACCAAACATTCTGTCAAAAATATTTAAAAAGCCACCGTGGTTTTTATCTAAATACTCTACGTTTTGCGCGTGGTGTACTTGATGCATTGTATGCGTATTCATAAACTTCTCAAAAATACCCAACTTTGGTAACAACACCGTATGTAACTGAAACTGCCACAAAGCCTCTATACCCAAGCAGAATACAACCATCTCTGGCTCAAAACCTATAGCTGGCATCCACATATAAAAAAGTGGCTTATATAATAATGTAAACCAACCATTTCTAACAGCTGTTCCTAAATTAAAGTTGTCTGATGAGTGATGCACAATATGTGCTGCCCATAAAATTCTAATTTCATGGTTAGCTCTATGAAACCAATAATAAGTAAAATCATCTGCAAGCTGACAAAGTAACCACACATACCATGCATAGCCAAAAGACTCATAACCTAAAAGGTTGGTGTTTACACCATTTACCTCTGGATTACAAAGCTCAAAAACAAACTCAAAAATTACTATGGCAGATATTACCTTAAGTGCAGCAGCTAATATTGCAGAACCAACACCCATAAAACCACTTGCAAAAAGATCTTTCCAGTCGTAAAGATCATGGTGTTCTTCATGACTTTTACTATAAGCTAATTCTAATAAAATAAAAATTATAAACGCTGGACCGCCGTATACTAGCGGATTTGTTAAATCCATATAAAAATATTTTTTTTGCTAAGATAACTATATTAAAGGTTATTATTTCTAAAATAGAGTTGTTTGTTCGGTATCATCGTCAGCAGAATCATCTTTATCATCCGCTTTAGAATCCGTAACCTCTTCCTTCTCTGTTACTTTCGTTTCTTTTGGAGCCTCTTCAATTTCTTCTACTTCTTCATAAGGTAAAGACTCTAGAACATTGGTGTTTTTAATCTTATCTGCAGTTAACTGATTACCTAAAGCTTTAATTCCTTTAATTGCTATAAAATCCTCTATATCAACTTTTTGATTAGGTTTTTGCTCTTTACCTCTAGGCTTTGCAAATTCCAATTCTACAACTGGCCTCCAATCTGTAGACACCAATTCTAAAACTGACTTTGGATGCTCAGAAATAAACAACTCCTCTTTGTTTTCGTTTTCTATTAAAAAACGCTTAATGTAATAACGCTCTTTAACACCGTCAAAATAAATAGCCGAAATAGGTTTTTTAGGATTCCATTTTTCTAAAACTATCATATCCTCATCAAAATGAGTCGTAATTTCTGGTTTAACTGTTTTTACTATTCCTTTTTGAGTTATAACAAGAATTAAATCTTCCCCTTTAAACTCTCCAAGCAATTCACCTCTACCATCCAAGTTTAGTCTACTCACCACATCATCAAACCAAATTTTACGTGGTTTTAATGTAGAAACACCTTTTTCTTTTAAATCTATACGCTTAACAGCATATTTACTAACAATATTACCTTTTGATGATCTCCCTTTAATTAAAATATCAGAGAAATCCATATCCCACTTAAGTTTTTTAATACTACCTACTTGCCTTAAATGAATGGTAACAATTTCTGCTTCTCCGTTAGGGTTTGCGGAAAAATACAAGACATCTGAGTTCGGTTTTCCTGTAGTAAGCGGATAAAGTTTATCTCTTGTAACAGATGTAACATTAAAACGCTTTATGTAGCTAGCTCCTCCTTTACCATCTTTATAAATCATATTATAAGTGGTACGCTTGTCTTTTTTCTTAAATACAGCTACGTGTATAATATTTTTACCTACAAATATTTTTGAATCTACCTTAGAAACCATCATATGGCCATCTTTAGTAAATACTATAATATCATCTATATCACTACAGTCGGTTACATACTCGTCTTTCTTTAAGGATGTACCCACAAAACCTTCCTCTCTATTTACATAAAGCTTTGTGTTTCTTATAACTACCTTTGTAGCTTCAATATCATCAAAAACTCTAATCTCAGACTTGCGCTCACGACCTTTACCGTATTTATCTTTTAGATTTTTAAAATAATTAATAGCAAACTCTACCAAGTGCTCTAAATTATGCTTTACTTCCGCAATACGCTCTTCTAAACTATCTAGTAGCTGCTGTGCTTTATCTAAATCAAATTTAGAAATACGCTTAATTCTAATTTCTGTCAAACGAGTAATATCCTCCTCTGTTACAGCTCTTTTTAAATGTTTAGTATGCGGCTTTAAACCTTTATCTATTGCAGCTATAACACCTTCCCAAGTTTCCTCTTCTTCTATATCTCTATAAATACGGTTTTCTATAAAAATACGCTCTAAAGAAGAAAAGTGCCATTGCTCTTCTAATTCTCCAAGCTGAATTTCCAATTCTTCCTTTAGCAATTCTACTGTATAATCTGTAGAGCGCTGCAACATCTCTGTTACCCCAATAAATAATGGCTTATTATCCTCTATAATACAACCCAAAGGAGATATAGAAGACTCGCAAGCAGTAAATGCATATAAAGCATCTATAGTTTTATCTGGAGAAATGCCAGCTGGCAAATGAACCAAAATCTCTACATCTGCAGCTGTATTGTCCTCAATTTTTTTAATTTTTATCTTCCCTTTGTCATTCGCTTTTAAAATAGAATCTATTAAAGAAGAAGTATTAGTGCCGTAAGGTATTTCACTAATAACCAGTGTATTTTTATCTGATTGTGAAATTTTTGCACGAACTCTTATTTTTCCTCCTCTTAGTCCGTCATTATAACCTGTTACATCTATAATACCAGAAGTAGGGAAGTCTGGAAATAATTTAAATTTTTGCCCTTTTAAATGTTTAATAGAAGAATCTATTAGCTCTATAAAATTATGAGGTAGTATTTTTGTTGATAAACCCACTGCAATACCTTCTGCACCTTGAGCAAGCAACAAAGGAAACTTAACAGGTAAATTTACTGGTTCTTTTTTACGGCCATCATAAGATTGTTGCCATTCTGTAATTTTTGGACTAAAAACAACATCTAAAGCAAATTTAGACAGCCTAGCCTCTATATATCTAGATGCTGCTGCTCTATCTCCTGTTAAAATGTTACCCCAGTTACCTTGTGTGTCTATCAAAAGGTCTTTTTGACCAATTTGCACCATAGCATCTGCAATACTAGCATCACCGTGAGGGTGATACTGCATTGTATGACCAACTACATTTGCAACTTTATTATACCTACCATCATCTAACTCCTTAAGTGAGTGCATAATTCTACGCTGCACTGGTTTAAAACCATCTTCTATAGCAGGTACTGCACGTTCTAAAATTACATAAGAGGCGTAATCTAAAAACCAATCTTTATACATCCCAGTGACCTTTGTAAGCTCATCTTGCGGATTGTTTGTATTATTGTCTAGATTCTCGTTAACTTCTTCGTTCTCTTCCATAAAGAAAGACTCGTGTTTATCTGGTTTATAATTAGTTGTCCTCGATTAAATCAAGTTCTACTTTAAGATTTTCTATAATAAATTTTTGGCGGTCTGGCGTATTTTTACCCATGTAAAAACTAAGCAATTGCTCTATAGACATTGCCTTGTCTAACATCACAGGTTCTAAACGAATATCATCACCAATAAAATGTTTAAACTCATCTGGTGAAATTTCACCCAAACCTTTAAATCGGGTAATTTCTGGTTTGCCAGTTAATTTTTCTATTGCTTCAGCTTTTTCTTCTGGACTGTAACAGTAATATGTTTGTTTTTTATTACGAACCCTAAAAAGAGGCGTTTGCAATATGTACAAATGATTTTCTTTTATTAATTCTGGAAAAAATTGCAAAAAGAAGGTTATTAAAAGTAATCTAATGTGCATACCATCTACATCGGCATCTGTTGCAATTACAATATTATTGTAACGCAAATCTTCCATAGACTCTTCTATGTTTAAAGCAGCTTGCAATAAATTAAATTCCTCATTCTCATACACTATCTTTTTAGACATTCCGTATGAGTTTAAAGGCTTACCACGCAAACTAAAAACAGCTTGTGTATTAACATCCCTAGATTTTGTTATAGATCCTGATGCAGAATCTCCCTCGGTAATAAATAAGGTAGACTCTAATCTTCTATCCTTTTTTAAATCTCCCAAGTGAACACGGCAATCTCTCAGCTTTTTATTATGCAGACTGGCTTTTTTAGCTCTATCTCTTGCAAGCTTACGAATACCAGACAAGTCTTTACGCTCCCGTTCTGCTTGTATTATTTTACGCTGTAACGCTTCTGCTGTTTCAGGGTTTTTATGAAGGTAATTATCTAGATACTTACCAACAAAATCATTTATATAAGTACGTACAGTTGGGTAGTTACCTCCCATATCTGTAGAACCAAGTTTTGTTTTAGTCTGACTTTCAAAAACAGGCTCCATTACTTTTATTGATACCGCAGAAATAATAGACTTTCGAATATCTGAAGCCTCATAATTTTTTCCGTAAAAATCCCTAATTGTTTTTACTATAGCCTCTCTAAAAGCAGATTGATGAGTACCTCCTTGTGTAGTGTGCTGACCATTAACAAAGGACTGATACTCCTCACTATATTGCGTTTTACTGTGCGTTATAGCTATTTCTATATCATCACCTTTTAAATGAATGATAGGATACAGTAAATCCTCAACATTATTATTATCCTCCAAAAGATCTTTAAGTCCATTTTCAGAAAAATATTTTTCACCATTAAAAACTATAGTCAACCCAGGATTTAGGTACACGTAGTTTTTAAGCATACGTACCACATACTCATTTCTGTACTTATAGTTTTTAAATATAGTTTCATCTGGTGTAAACGAAACTTTTGTGCCTTTTCTTTTAGAGCTATCTACAGGGCCTTCTTCTGCAACTAAATTACCTTGACTAAACTCAGCCCACTTAGATTGCCCTTCTCTAGATGATTCTACCTTAAAAAAGTTAGACAGTGCATTTACAGCTTTGGTACCTACACCATTTAAACCAACAGATTTTTTAAAGGCCTTAGAGTCATACTTACCACCTGTATTCATCTTAGATACTACATCTACAACTTTACCAAGCGGAATACCACGACCATAATCACGAACCTTAACTAAATTATCTTTTATGTTAATTTCTATGGTTTTTCCTGCACCCATTACAAACTCATCTATACAGTTATCTAAAACTTCTTTTAAAAGAATATAGATACCGTCATCTGCAGATGAACCATCGCCTAATTTACCAATATACATCCCCGGACGCATACGTATATGCTCTTTCCAATCTAAGGAACGAATATTGTCTTCAGTATATTTAGTATTGTCTGACATTGATTTAGGATAATTGCAGTTTGCACGCTAATATAGTAAGTGTTAGAAAAAAATGAAACACCTACAGCTTAAAGTAATTAACAATAGTACATTTAATTTTGTTGATATATAGAAATTAAGTAGTTACAATTAAGAAATAAGATAAAAAATTCATCATTTTAACTTTATAGCACAAAAAAATGCTGCAACAAGGTTACAGCATTTTAAAATATATTAGTTCCGTAAATAGTTACACATTAAATCTAAAGTGCATAACATCTCCATCTTTTAC
The DNA here is from genome assembly GCF_000190595.1 of Cellulophaga lytica DSM 7489. Lineage (NCBI taxonomy): Bacteria > Pseudomonadati > Bacteroidota > Flavobacteriia > Flavobacteriales > Flavobacteriaceae > Cellulophaga > Cellulophaga lytica. The sequence continues at coordinate 3,405,442 of NC_015167.1, forward strand.
AATATACTCTTTACCTTCTACACGCATTTTTCCTGCTTCTTTAACTTTAGCTTCGCTACCGTAAGTAACATAGTCATTATAAGCAATAACTTCTGCACGTATAAAACCTTTTTCAAAATCTGTATGTATAACACCTGCAGCTTGTGGTGCAGTGGCACCAATTGGTATAGTCCAAGCTCTAACCTCTTTAACACCTGCAGTAAAATAGGTCTCTAAATTTAATAATTTATAAGCCCCTCTAATTAACTTAGCAGAACCAGGCTCTTCTAAACCTAAATCTTCTAAAAACATTTGGCGCTCCTCATAACTATCTAACTCTGTAATATCTGCTTCTGTACCTACTGCTAAGAAAATAACTTCTGCATTTTCTTTAGCTACAGCTTCTTTAACTTTTTCTACATATTCATTACCATTTACAGCTGCATCTTCATCTACATTACAAACATACATTACTGGCTTATCTGTAATAAACTGTAGTGGCTTAACATACTCTAAATGGTCTTTTTCTTCAACCTCTATAGCTCTAACAGAAACTCCAGCTTCTAATCCTTCTTTTAACTTTAAAAGAATAGCCTCTTCTTTCTGCGCCTCTTTATTTCCTGTTTTAGCAGTACGTTTTACTTTTTCTAGCTTTTTATCTACAGTTTCCAAATCTTTTAACTGCAATTCCATATCTATGGTTTCTTTATCTCTAATAGGATCTACAGAACCATCTACGTGTACAATATTATCATTATTAAAGCAGCGTAATACGTGTAAAATAGCATCAGTTTCTCTAATGTTTCCTAAAAACTGATTTCCTAAACCTTCTCCTTTACTTGCACCTTTTACAAGACCTGCAATATCTACAATCTCTACAGTTGCTGGCAAAACACGCTCTGGGTTCACCAATTCTTCTAATTTTTGCAACCTTGCATCTGGTACATTAACAACACCAATATTAGGCTCTATAGTACAAAACGGAAAATTTGCGCTTTGCGCTTTTGCATTAGATAAACAATTAAAAAGGGTAGATTTCCCTACGTTTGGCAATCCAACAATACCTGCTTTCATTTCAAATTCTATTTTTAGTGCCGCAAATATACCATTTATAAATTTTCAAGAACAAATAAAACGTTTTTCATTACCTTTAGATTTATAAAAACCTAAATATCAACCTATATGAAAAAAAATTGCATTCTTATTTTTAGTCTTTTATGCTTCTCGTTCGCGTTTAGTCAATCTACAATCACAGGTACTGTGGTAGATGATGAAGGAGCACCACTAGCCGGAGTAAACATTCTTGAAAAAGGCACAACAAACGGAACATCTACAGATTTTGATGGTAAATATACTATTGATGCCCAAGCAAATGCCACACTAATTTTTAGTTACATAGGCTTTACTACACAAGAAATAAGCGTTTCTGGTAAAACAACTATTAATGTAACCTTGTCTGAGGGTATGCTGCTAGATGAAATACAACTGGTTGGCTCTAGAAGCCCTAAGCGTACTGCAACAGACACGGCAGTACCAATAGATGTGTTAGATGTTGCAGAAATAGCCTCTAATACAGGAAAAGTAGAAGTTAACGATATTTTACAATACGCAGCTCCTTCTTTTAACGCAACAAAACAGTCGGGTTCTGATGGTGCAGACCATATTGTACCTGCTAGTTTAAGAGGTTTAGGCCCAGACCAAACACTGGTACTAGTAAACGGAAAAAGAAGACACCAATCTTCTTTGGTAAACATTTTTGGAACTAGAGGTCGTGGTAACTCTGGTACAGATTTAAATGCTATTCCTGCTTCTGCAATTAAAAGAATTGAAGTTTTAAGAGATGGCGCCTCTGCACAGTATGGATCTGATGCCATTGCTGGTGTAATAAATATTGTACTAAAAAATAACACTAACGGATTTTCTGGTGGAATTACATACGGAGCCTACAGTACTGCTATTGGAGATGGATGGGCAGAAGAAACAGGAGAAACTCTTTATAATGTTGAAGGTGAAAACAGACTGGATGGAAAAGAGAAAAATTTTGATGGAGAAACCACCAAAATAGATCTTAATTACGGTATGGCTCTTGGCGAAAATGGCGGTTTCTTTAATGTTACAACCGAATTTTTATCTAAAGAAAAAACACTTAGACCAGGATTTAGCTGGAGAAAAGGTTATGGTGGCGCTGCAATAGATGGTTTTAATTTTATGATTAATTCTGCAGTTCCTATTGATGAAAATACTGAAGTTTACGCCTTTGGTGGTAGAAACTATAGAGACACTAACGCCAATGCATTTTCTAGAGATGGTTTTGCGGATGGCGACAATAGAGCCGTACCTAGCTTATATCCAGACGGGTTTACTCCTCAAATTACATCATTAATTACAGATGTTTCTGTTTCTGCAGGTGTTAGAAGCAAAACTAAAAATGGATGGAACGTAGATTTTAACAATACTTACGGTAAAAACAACTTTCATTATTTTGTAAAAAATACAAACAACGCTTCTATGCAAGATGCTTCTCCTACGGATTTTGATGCAGGAGGACACTACCTTTCTATGAATACAACAGGATTAGAACTTAATAAGTATTTTGAAGATGTTGCAGCCGGTTTAAACGTTGCATACGGATTTGAATACCGCACAGAAAACTTTGGTATTTTTTCTGGTGAAGAAGCTTCTTACTCCTTATATGATGAAAATGGCGTAGTACTTACAAATCCTGCTACACAAACTGCAGCTCAAGACAGTAACGGAGATGATTTACCAGGAAGCTCGCAAGGTTTTCCGGGATACAGCCCTGCTAATGAGGTAGACCGCAGCAGAACCAATTACGGTATTTATGTAGATTCTGAGTTAAATGTTAGCGACCAATTTATGGTTGGTGGCGCCTTACGTTATGAAAACTATAGTGATTTTGGTAACACTTTTAACTTTAAACTAGCAAGTAGATATAAGGTTAATGATAATTTAGCTTTTAGAGGATCTGTTTCTACAGGTTTTAGAGCGCCTTCTTTAGCGCAACTATACTACAACTTAATATTTACAAATATTGTTGCTGGCAAATCTGTACCTTCTTTACTATCTGCTAATAACAGCACAGTAACAAAGGCTTTTGGAATAGGACGGTTAAACGAAGAAAAAGCAGTAAATGCTAGTTTAGGGTTTACTTATACAAATGGCGGTTTTTCTGCAACTATAGACGCTTATTCTATTGCTGTTGATGACCGTATTATTTTAACGGATAACTTTACAGACCAAACTGTACTTGGACCTTTAGGTGTAGATGCAGCACAATTTTTTGCAAATGGCGTAGATACCAGAACTACTGGTTTAGATATTGTGCTTAATTACACTACTGCAATTGGCGCAAACGGAAAAGCTAATATTGGACTAATTGGTAACTTTAATGATTTAGAGGTAAAAGAAATACACAATGGCAATTTAAATGAATTTACTTTCTTTGGACCTTTTTCTCAAGCTTATTTAGAAGCCGCTGCACCAGATTATAAATTTGGACTTAACCTAGGATATTCTACTCCTAAGTTTAACGCACAAGCTACTTTAACGCAGTTTAGCGAAGTAGAATTGCAAGATTTTCAGTGGGTAGATACACCTGCAACTACACAAGCAGAAGCAGATTTATTATACCCAGTAGCTACAGATATTTATGAAGCTGCACTAGTTGTAGATTTAAGTATTGGCTATCAGTTTTGTAAAAATTTAAAACTTACAGTTGGTGCTAATAACTTATTTAATGAGTACCCTACTCCACAATTTGATGGATGGACAGATCAAGGTGGTTTAGCAGATTCTGTACAAATGGGCTCAGACGGAACTTATATTTTTAGCAGAATAAACTTTAACTTCTAAGAGTAGATAATATACAAACACAAAAAAGCGAGGATATAATATCCTCGCTTTTTTTATCATAAATAATACGTAAAACTCTTTTACTACTACCCTTCTGGGTGCATAAAACGTTGCTTTGCTAAAAGTTCTTCTTCAGTTTCTACAATGTCATCATCCGGCACACAACAGTCTACAGGGCAAACAGCAGCACACTGAGGCTCTTCATGAAATCCTTTACACTCCGTACACTTGTCTGGAGATATATAGTAAATTTCATCACTAATAGGCTCTTGAGACTCTTCAGCATCAACCTCTTTACCATTTGGTAAAACAATTGTACCTTCTAAAGATGTACCATCTGCATATCTCCAATCGTCTGCACCTTCATATATTGCTGTATTTGGACATTCTGGCTCGCAAGCTCCACAATTAATACATTCGTCTGTTATTATTATTGCCATAATTTATATCAATTTTTAGACTGATATTTAATCAGTATATCTACTTTTGCACAAAGGTAAACCCTATTAAATCACTATACAAATAAAATGGCTAAACTTGAAGATAGAATAGTTGCTTTTTCTGAATTAGGAACTTTGTTTGCAGATTATTACGAATTTGCAAACTCAGAAAAACAAGAAGAAAATACAAATGAATGGGTCTTAAAATTACAAGACGCAGTACATACAGCTAGCTTACACAACGGTTGGTTTACTGAAGAAAATATTCTTTTTTGCTTAAAAAATTGGAGTAATTTATTAACTCAAAAAAACTTAAATAATTGGTTTAAGTCATATGACTTAAATTTATTGAAAATCAAAAAAGTAGCCATAATAATGGCTGGTAACATTCCGCTTGTTGGTTTTCACGATTTTTTAGCAACCATATTAACAGGTAATACCGCTTTAATTAAGTTATCATCTAACGATAAAATACTACTACCTTTTGTTTCTTCATTCTTAATAAAACAACTGCCAGAACTAGCAAACTCTATTACTTATGTAGACGGCAGATTAGAGGGGTTTGATGCTGTTATAGCCACAGGAAGTGATAATACTGCAAGGTATTTTGAGCATTATTTTGGTAAAAAACCAAATATTATAAGAAAAAACAGAAATTCTGTTGCAGTTTTAACTGGCAACGAAACCAATGAGCAATTAGAAAATCTTGCTGAAGACATATTTACCTACTATGGCTTGGGTTGTAGAAGTGTTTCTAAACTATTTGTTCCTAAAGGATATAATTTTGATGCTTTTTTTAAAGCAATGTACCCTAAACAAGACATAATACACCACGTTAAGTACGCAAATAATTATGATTACAATAAAGCTGTGTACTTAATGAGTGAATTTAATATTTTAGAAAATGGATTTTTGATGATTAAGGAAGATGAAAGTTACGCTTCTCCTATTTCTTCTGTTTTTTATGAGTATTATGAGTCCTTAGACACTCTAAAACAAAAGCTTACCAATGATAACAATAAAATACAATGTGTTGTTGCTAGTGGCTTGTTAGAGAATGAAGTTGCTTTTGGACAAACACAACAACCTAGTTTAACAGACTATGCAGATAATATAGACACTGTTGAATTCTTGTTGAAAACATCCTAGAATTAATTCAAATTAAAAAAGGTGTATTGTTATAAAATTTAGACCTTTACCTTATATTTAAATAAATTTAATAAAGCTATAAACAATTAAAAAACAATCAATTACTTATAGCTGCAAACATAAATTGGCTAGCAAACCAATTACAAACAAAACACATACTAATGAAAAAGCATAATTTTAGCGCAGGACCTTGTATTTTACCACAAGAAGTATTACTTAAAGCATCAGAAGCTGTTGTAGATTTTAATGGTTCTGGTTTATCGTTAATAGAAATATCTCACCGTAGTAAAGATTTTGTAACTGTTATGGAAACTGCACAATCTTTAGCATTAGAGCACTTAGGGTTAACAGACAAAGGATACAAAGCATTGTTTTTACAAGGTGGTGCTAGTATGCAGTTTTTAATGACTGCCTATAACTTATTAGAAACAAAGGCAGGCTACTTAAACACTGGTACTTGGAGTGATAAAGCTATTAAAGAAGCTAAAATGTTTGGTGAAATTGTAGAAGTAAGATCTTCTAAAGATAAAAACTACAACTACATACCTAAAAATTATATGGTTCCTGCAGATTTAGATTATTTTCATTTAACATCTAACAATACCATATTTGGAACACAAATTAAGGAGTTTCCTAAAACTAAAGTCCCTGTAGTTTGTGATATGAGTTCAGATATCTTTTCTCGTAAATTAGATTTCTCTCAGTTTGATTTAATCTATGCTGGGGCGCAAAAAAATATGGGCCCTGCTGGTACTACTTTAGTGGTTATAAAAGAAGATGTTCTGGGCAAAGTAACAAGACAAATACCTTCTATGTTAAACTACCAAGTACATATTAGTAAAGACAGTATGTTTAATACACCACCTGTTTTTGCTGTTTACACATCTATGTTAACAATGCAATGGCTAAAAGACCTTGGAGGTATAGAAGCTATTGAAGAAATAAACGATAAAAAAGCTCAGCTTTTATATTCCGAAATAGATTTAAACCCATTATTTAAAGGTTTTGCAGAAAAAGCAGACCGTTCTAATATGAATGCCACTTTTAATTTAACAGATGAAAAATTAAAAGAAACTTTTGATACTATGTGTAAAGAGGCTGGTATTAATGGTATTAATGGCCACAGATCTGTTGGCGGCTACAGAGCTTCTATGTACAATGCATTGTCTTTAGATAGCGTAGGTACTTTGGTAGATGTTATGAGCGACTTAGAAAGAAAAGCATAAATTGTTATAAATAATTTAAGATTACGTATGAAAAAAATATTAGCAAACGACGGTATATCACAAAACGGTATAGACGCATTAGAAAAAGCTGGTTTTAAAGTAATTACCACTACTGTAGCACAAGAACAGCTTGCTAATTATATTAATGAACATAAAATTGCTGGGTTAATAGTACGTAGTGCCACCCAGGTAAAAAAAGATATTATAGACAACTGCCCTACTCTAGAATTAATTGGTCGTGGTGGCGTTGGTATGGATAATATTGATGTAGATTACGCAAAAGAAAAAGGCTTACACGTTATTAATACACCTTCTGCTTCTTCTGCTTCTGTAGCAGAACTTGTATTTGCACATTTATACAATGGTGTACGTTATTTATATGATGCCAATCGTATAATGCCCTTAGAGGGTGATAGCAAGTTTAAACAACTTAAAAAGGCCTACGCTAAAGGTGTAGAACTAAGAGGTAAAACAATAGGTATTATTGGTTTTGGTAAAATTGGTAAAGCTACAGCCCAAATAGCACTTGGTGTTGGCATGAAAGTAATTTACCATGATACGCAGGTAGATGAAGCTACTGTTACAGTGCCTTTTTTTGATGGACAAACAGTTTCCTTTAATTTAAAAAACACACCAAAAGATACACTTTTAAAAGAATCAGATTTTATTACAGTTCATGTTCCTGCACAAGCAAATTACACTATTGCTGATAGTGATTTTGATAAAATGAAAGACGGTGTTGGTATTATAAATGCTGCTCGTGGTGGCGCTTTAGATGAAGTTGCACTTGTAGATGCTTTAGAAGAAAATAAAGTTGCTTTTGCTGGTTTAGATGTATTTGAATCTGAACCTAATCCTGAAATAAGAATATTAATGCACCCTAAAATTTCTTTAACTCCGCATATTGGCGCTGCTACTAATGAAGCTCAAAATAGAATTGGAGAAGAATTAGCTGCTCAAATTGTAAGTTTACTAAAATAAGTGCAGATTATCGGTTATTCTATAATAGCATTTATTTTTTTTGTAAATTGAAGCATTATTAAACATTAACTAAACAAATCAAATGTCAGGATTATTAGACTTATTAAATAGCCCAATTGGCTCGCAAATTATTAAAGGTGTTGCAGGACAGGCTGGAGAATCAGAACAAAAAACAGCAGGTGTACTTAGCATGGCACTACCTTTACTAATGGGTGCAATGAAAAAAAACACAGCTACTCCAGAAGGTGCGCAAGGACTTATGAGTGCTTTAACAAATAAACATGATGGTAGTATTTTAGACAACCTTGGAAGTTTATTTGGTGGCGGTGTAGATGACAATGTAATGAACGACGGTCAAGGAATACTTAACCACGTATTAGGAGCTAAACAACCACAGGTAGAAAATGCACTAAGTCAAAAAGCTGGTGTAAGTTCTGATACTGTTGCTACTATTTTAAAAGTTGCTGCACCACTTTTAATGGGTGTTTTAGGTAAACAAGCAAGAAACGAAAATGTTGTTGAGTCTAACGGTATAGGAAATCTTTTAGGAGGTTTACTAGGAAGTGATGAAAACAGCAATAAAGAACAATCTTTAATAGAGTCTTTTTTAGACTCTGACGGAGATGGTAGTATTTTAGATGATGTTGCCGGTATGGTTCTTGGAGGAAGTAACAAAGGTGGTGGTTCTGGAATTGGAGGCCTTTTAGGCGGACTTTTTGGAAAATAAACACGTTTTAACAAACTTATATAAGCCACTTGACAAAATCGAGTGGCTTTTTTTTTGTATATTAGAATAAATACAGATGCTATGAAAAAGAAAATTTATTTAGTTAGTTTATTAATTTCCGCTAACCTATTTCTAAATTGTACTAGTACCAAAGAAACTGTATTAATATCTGACGCAGAAAAAGATGTATTTGAACAAAAAAATGGAGACCCTGTTGTTATAGCTGATGATGAGTCTGAGTATGAAATAACAATTATAGACCCAGGTTTTAATGCTTGGCTAGTAAGTTTTGCTAGGCCAGAACAATACTATTCACAGAGTTATTTAGAAACAAGAAACCGTTTATATGTTACAGAATGGAACCAAAGAGTTACACAACCCTTTAGATTTAATCCAAATTTATATGAAATGCAAATTAACTATTCTGCAAACATAGATTATGGTTATGAAGTAAATTATAAACTCTACAATTACTTTATTTATTTTCAAAGAAAATACAATCAACGTCTAGGCCATTTTGTTCCTCGCATATAAGCTGTTATATTTGCGGTCGATTAAATGCTATTATGGAAAAATTAAAACAACGCTGGGGAATAGATTCTAATTTCGCCATTGTTATGATACTTATTGTATTTGCCCTAACAGGTTCTTCTTCTTTAAAAATTGCAAGACCTTTTCTGGACTTTATAGGCTTTACAAGAGAAATTTTCCCATCAGATTGGTATTTTTCAATTTTGTATTGGACAGTTCGTATACTAATTATATTTCCAATATATCAAATACTACTAGTTGCTTTTGGTTGGCTATTTGGTCAGTTCAAATTCTTTTGGGCTTTTGAAAAAAAGATGCTCTCTAGACTTGGTTTTGGTCGTTTTTTTAAATAAAAATTTGCAATAAATCCTCTAATAACAATTTATTAACCAAGTCTTAATCTTAAGGTTTTTGTTTGCTATATAGATACACTTTCTTTTGTAAAGTATTAGATAGTGTCCCCTAAATGCTAGTAAACCAAAATCAATTTAACGAACAACTGCTTTTAAAAGAAGTATATAAAGGCAATATAAATGCCTATGAGACTATATTTAACACATATTGGAAAAGACTTTATTTATACGCTTTTAAAGTTTACGAAGATGAGTCATTGTGTGAAGATATAGTACAAGAAGTTTTTATAAACTTTTGGGAACGCAGAGAAAGTTTAAATGTAAATAAACTAGAAAACTACCTTTTTAAATCTGTTAAATACAAAATGGCAAACGCCATTAGAGATTTAAAATTTACAAACATACACTTATCTAAGCTTTTAGATCTTCCATCAGACAGTTCTCAAGAAAACAGTGTAGAATATAAAGAACTCCAGCAAGAAATAAACTCTGTGATTGCTACACTACCCGATAAATGCAAAAAAGTATTTATTATGAGTAGGTTTGATGATCTTACAAATGCAGAAATAGCAGAAAAACTAAACTTATCTATACGCACTGTAGAAACGCATATTAGTAATGCTATTAAACACTTAAAAAATAATTTAAGCACCACTTCTCTTTACGCTAGCATTATTCTAATGTTAACTTAATATCACTAAAATAATCCGCAGATTAACCAATTGTTAAAAGGCTCATTTTTTAAAAAATTGCTTACGTGTACTCCTATGTTTTTGTGACTACCTAGTAAAAGCAATAACATTGAAGAAAGAAGAATTTATAAAAATTACAGAAAAGTTTGCTAAAGGTACAGCATCTAAAAAAGAAGAAAATATTGTTTCTACCTTTTTTGATTCATTACAAGATAAAGAAGTAAACACAGAAATTACTAATGAAGCACGAAAGCAAAAAATGTTTAACGCCATTAAGGCAAAAACCGTTAAGCAGTCTAAAAAAACAACTTTTGTGAAAATTGCTGCTGCAATAATACTATTTATAAGCTTAGGTACATTTGTTATACATACTATTACTAAAGAAACCATAGTAACCTATGCCACAGTAAAAGGAGAACGAAAAAATATAACGCTACCAGATGGAAGTTCTATTTTTCTAAATTCGAAAAGTAGTATTTCTTACGCTAAAGAATTTACAAATAACAGAAATGTAACACTAAATGGTGAAGCATTTTTTAAGGTTACTAAAGACAGCCTAAACCCTTTTAGCGTAGAAACTAATACCATAAAAACTACAGTATTAGGTACATCTTTTAATATAAGCTCCTACCCTAAAAACAATGCTAAAGTAACTGTAAACACAGGAAAGGTAAAGGTACAAATGATTACAGATTTAAGTAAACAACTGTTTTTAACAAAAAATCAAAGCGCTACTTATGTTTATGGTTCTTCTAATTTAGAAAAAAGCACAAGTAACTCTAACAATTACAATGCTTGGACCAAAAATACTTTGTGGTTTAAAGACAATAACCTAAAAGAAGTTTCAGAAAAATTAGAGAACTGGTTTAATGTAAAAATTACAATTAAAGACCAAGATTTAGAATCACTAAAACTTACGGGTACTTATAAAAATCCAAAATTAATTGAGGTATTGGAAAGTATTAAATTCCTAAAAAACATTGAATATACTATTACAAACAACCAAATAACAATTCTAAAAACTAAAAAAGAAGAAATGCCTATGTAACACAAATAAAAAAACCCATTTCTGCGGGAACAGTAATGGGCTATAATGAATCTTCAAGCCTAAAACTTGAAAAAAACTTTAATAAAGACTTATCAGTTAACACTAAAAAGCCAAAATGAAATCAAATTTACAAAAAAAGCTAATGAAAAAACTCAAATCATATATAAAACTATATTTTGTCATTAGTCTTGTATTAACATCCAACATAGTGTTGGGTTTTAATCAACCAGAAAAAATATCAGTAATTTTAAATAAAGTTAGTTTAGACAAGGTTTTTAAAGCAATAGAAAACAAAACAGAATACACCTTTGTTTATGATAATAGCATTGTTAAATCTACTACCAAAAAAAACTACAATTACACTAATACTACACTTAAAGAAATATTAGCAAAACTTAGTGAAGAAGAAAAAATTGCGTTTAAAGTTATTAATAAGACAATAACTGTTGCTAAAAAAACCGAACAGTTAAAGACAATTAAAGGAATTGTTATTGATAAAGATAACATACCATTAGCTGGAGCAAGTGTGCTTATTAAAGGAGCTAAAACTGGCACAACAACAGATTTTGATGGTAAATTTTCTTTAGACATTAATGTGCAAGCTACCACCCTAATTGTTAATTATATGGGGTTTGAGTCTAAGGAAATTACAACAGATAACCGCTCTTTTTACCAAATAATTTTAGAAGAAAACGTTAATGCCTTAAACGAAGTAGTTGTAACAGCTTTGGGTATTAAAAGAGAAGAAAAAAAATTAGGTTATGCACAACAAACCGTTAAAGGAGAACAATTAACAGACGCACGCCCTAATAACTGGTCTGATGCTTTACGCGGAAAGGTTCCTGGTTTAAATATTCAATCTTTAGGCGGACCATTAAATTCTCAAGAGATAAAGTTAAGAGGAGACAGCTCTTTAAATCCAGGCAACAATGCTGCTTTGGTTGTTGTAGATGGTGTTCCTGTTACTAGTGGTTTAGCATCTACAGGTGCAAGTAATTCCTATATGGGAGGTGATGCATCTAACGATACGCCTGTAGATTTAGGTAACGGAATATCTGACCTTAACCCTGAGGATATAGAAAGTGTATCTGTATTAAAAGGCGCTGGCGCAGCTGCTTTATACGGTTCTAGAGCAGCAAACGGTGTAGTTATCATCACAACAAAATCTGGAAAAAAACAACAAGGCTTAGGAATTACGTATAGTTCTAATACCAAGTTTGATGTAGTTACTAGATACCCAGATTACCAATATAAATATGGACAAGGTAGTGGTAAAGGAAGCTATCTAAAACCAGATGGTAGTACTTACTACACTTACGGAGCTTCTGAAGACGGAAAAAGTACCGCTGGTAGTAGTAGTGCTTTTGGTCCTAAGTTTGAAGGGCAATATTATTTTCAGTACGACCCAACTGTTGAGGGACAATCATTAGAGCGTCAATTGTGGCAACCATACAAAAATAATAGAAGTGATTTTTGGCGTGTAGGTAGCACACTAACTCAAAATTTAGCAATTCAGGGTGGTAATGACAAAGGAAGTATGCGTGCATCTCTTACACATTCTAAAAATGAATGGATTATGCCAAACACTGGTTTTAATCAGCTTTCAATATCTGTAAATAGTAAATACCAAATAACAGATAACGTAAAAATTAGTTCTGTTGTTAATTATAGAGACAGAAATAGTGATAACCTTCCTGGAACTGGTTACAACAACCACTCTATAGCTTATTTTATGATTTTTCAGAATCCTAATGTAAACTTAGATTGGTACAGACCTATTTGGAAAAAAGATAAAGAGGGTTTAAGTATGATAAGACCTTATAGTAGTTATATAGACAACCCTTACGGTATTGCATATGAGGTAGAAAACACATTAGAACATGATGCTGTTACTGGTAACATACGTGCAGATATTAATCTTACTCCTAAGTTAGATTTAATGCTGAGAACCTCTTTAAACTCTTACAACAAAAATGCAGAACAACGTAGACCATATGATATAAACAGGTATAAAACTGGTTATTATAAAACAACTAGTATTTTTAAAAGAGAAGTTAATTCTGATTTTTTACTTACCTATAATAACAATATTAAAAACATAGACTTAAATGCTTCTGTAGGTGCAAATGCAATGGTTTACAAGTACAACAGATTAGATTCTTGGACCGTTGGTTTAGAAACACCTGGCATTTACAACCTTGTTAATGGTACAAACCTTTTTACAAATGAGTATGAAGGAAATGAAAAAGTAAATAGCCTTTACGGAATGTTATCATTAGGCTTTAATAATAAGTTATTTTTAGATATTACCGGACGTAATGACTGGTCTAGTACATTACCAAAAGAAAACTGGTCGTTCTTTTACCCATCTGCAAATGCCAGCATACTTTTAAATGAAATATTTACACTACCAGTTGCTATAGATTTTGCTAAACTTCGTTTTTCTTACGCTAAAGTTGGTAATGATGCACCACGTTATAGCACTAAAAAATACTTTGGCAGAAGCGGTTATGAATTTGCGAGTTCTGCAGTGGCACCTACTACTTTATATAATACAGAATTAAAGCCAGAGCAAACTACAAGTTATGAGGCTGGTTTAGATCTTCGCTTATTAAAAAACAGATTAAGTTTAGATGCTGCTGTTTATGAAACGTTTACAGATAATCAAATTTTAAAAGTTCCATTAGCGCAAAGTAGCGGTTATAGTTACGCTTGGATTAATTCTGGCGAAGTACGCAATAGAGGTGTAGAATTGTCTTTAAAAGCAACTCCTGTAAAAACTAAAAACTTTAACTGGAATACTACAATGACGTGGTCTACTAATAAAAGTAAAGTAATGAGTTTAGATGACAGACTAGAAGGCAAATTACAAATGATGAGCTCTTCTAATGCTAGGCTTGTTGCTAAAGAAGGTGAATCTGCAACAGCTTTATACGGTAGAGGTTTTGAAAGAAATGAAAACGGAGATATTTTATACACAGACAATGGTTACCCTATAAAAACTGATGATGACATTTATATAGGAGAAACTACTCCAGATTGGCGTGCGGGCTTCATTAATTCTTTTAAATACAAAAACCTTAGACTTAATATGGTCATAGATGGCCAATATGGAGGTGTAATTTACTCTCACACACACCATAAATTAACTCAGCAAGGAAAACTAAAACACACTTTACGTGGTCGTGAAGAAGGTGAACTTATAGGCAAGGGTGTTGTAGATAACGGAGATGGTACTTACAGACCAAACACTACTCCTTTACCAATTGCGGTGTATTATGATAAGCATTATGAACGTGTAAATACAGAAGCCAATAGTTTTGATGCTTCTTTTGTAAAGTTAAGAGAGGTTAGTTTAGAATATAAAGTTCCTGCTAAATTTTTAAAATCGCTATTTATATCTAGCGCTAGTTGTTCTGTTTACGGAAGAAACTTGGGCGTATGGACAGACTTTCCTATTTATGATCCAGAAGTTGCTGCACAGGCAGGTGGCACAAATATTTTTACAGGTGTAGAAGTAGGACAATTACCTGTTGCAACAGAATTTGGGTTTAATGTAAAATTAGGATTATAACACATAACAATATATACTATGAAAACTATAAAATTTTTACTTTTTTCAAGTTTAATCTTAGTGCAACTAATTTCTTGTACATCAGATTTTGAAGAAACAAATACAGATCCAAACAAACTAGAAAACATAACAGCTGGTAGCGCCATTAATCCAATTATTTATTCCTTAGCAGTACGTAATGCTAATGAAGCTCGTAATAACAATTTTGGCCTAATGCAGGTTTTTTATAGAATAGATGATTTATCTGGACAACCATTTTTATATGACTTAAGAACAGATATAGGAGCCTCTTTATGGAGAGATTATTACAAAGCGCTTACCAATATTGTAGAAATGGAAAAAGCTGCTGTATTAGAAGAAAAAGTAAACTACCAAGCGGTTGCTTTAACCTTAAAAACCTATGCTTTCTCTATACTAACAGATACTTTTGGTGATATTCCTATGACCGAAGCTTTACAAGCTGAAACTGGTATTCTTTTCCCTAAATTTAGTACACAAGAAGAAATATACACACAGTTATTAGCAAATTTAGAACAGGCTAATAATTTGTATGATACATCTGTGGGTATGGTTTATGAAAATGATATTCTTTTTGATAATGATGTAACTAAATGGCAAAAGTTTACAAACTCATTACGCTTACGCTTACTACTACGTATTTCTGGTAAAAAAGACACTTACCAAGAAATGGTTTCAATACTAAATAACCCTAGCAAATATCCTGTTTTTACTTCTAATGAAGATGCAGCTGTATTAAACGTAACAGGTGAAGCCCCTAATCTATCTCCTTGGGACAGAGCTTCAGATTTTGGTTTATTTAGGTATTATGGCGATTTTTTTATAGATAATTTAAACAAATTTAACGACCCGCGTAGAAGCATATACGCTACACCAGCAAGAGGTATAAATGATGAAGATTTAGGATACATTGGTCAACCTATAGATTTTAGTAATAATCCGTTACCAGACAATATTGCTAGTGCTTCTGGTATAAACCAAGAGCAAATAATAGCTCCAATGATTATTCCTCTTATGACATATTCAGAAGTAGAATTTATTAAAGCTGAACTAGCACAAAAAGGCTATTTAACTAATGCAGAAATTGCTTATAACAACGGTGTTACTGCTGCTATAGAATTATGGGGTGCAGAGGTTCCTAGTGACTATTTTAACAATTCAGATGCAGCTTACAATAATACGCTAGAACGCATAATGTTACAAAAATACTACGCTTTATATTTAACAGATTATCAATCTTGGTTTGAGCACAGAAGAACTGGGTTTCCTGTTTTGCCTACTACTGATGCTATGTTTAATGACAAAAAAATGCCAAGTCGCTTTTTCTATCCAATTGCTGCTAGTACTTTAAATAGCGACAATTACCAAGAAGCTGTAAACCGTATTGGAGGCAATGAAATTAATGTAAAAGTTTGGTGGGATAACAACTAAAAAGCACATAATGGAAAATAGAAGAAAATTTTTAAAAAAATTAGGAATTACTGCTGGTGGTATATCTACAATTGGTGGCTTATCTCCCATTTTTGCAAATACCAAAGAGCAATTAGTAACCAATAAGCCTATTAAAATTAATGGGCGAGTTACTACAAATGGTAAAGGTGTTGCTAATGTTCAAGTTACAGACGGACAGCAAATTGTGCTTACAGACCAAAATGGTAATTTTAATTTTTTAAGCAATAACAACAGTAAGTTTGTATACATTACACAACCTGCAGGGTATAAAATAAACCAACTAGACAATGGTTCTGCAGATTTTTTTAAACCTATAGATGCTACTAAAAAAAATAATGAATTTTTGTTTCAGCTAACACCTAGTGTAGTTTCAGATAATGAACATCATTTTTTATTACTTGCAGACCCTCAAATACAAAGTAAATATGAGGCCCAGCAATTGTTAGACGTTGCTACACCAGATTTTATTAACACCGTAAAAGATATAAATCATCCTAATACATTTGGTATTGGATGTGGCGACTTAGTTTTTGATAAACTAGAATTATTTAAAGACTATAACCAATCTATAAAAAATACAAATGTACCTTTTTACCAAGTTATTGGTAATCATGATATGGATTTAAATGTGCGTAGTGATAAAATGACAACAACTACCTTTGAATCTCTTTTTGGTCCAACATACTACTCTTTTAATCGTGGAGAAATACACTATGTTGTTTTAGACGATGTATTTTTTATTGGTCAGGATAAAAAATACATTGGTTATATAAATGAAGAACAACTTGCTTGGTTAGAGCAAGACTTAAGTTTTGTAGAACCAGGAACAACAGTTGTGGTATCATTACATATACCAACTTATACCGGTGCAGTACGCCGTTATCCAGAAAGAGATGTAATGGGAGGTGTTGTTAGTAACAGAGCATATTTATACAAAATACTAGAACCTTACAATACTCATTTAATGTCTGGTCATACTCATTTTAATGATAATATGGTTGCTAAAAACAGGTTTGAGCATTGTCATGGAACCGTTTGTGGTGCTTGGTGGAGTGGCCCTATTTGTTGGGACGGAACTCCTAGTGGCTATGGCGTATACTCTGCAAAAGGTTCAGATTTTAAATGGTATTATAAATCTATTGGACACGATAAAAATTACCAGTTTACAGTCTATAAAAAAGGAGAACATCCAGACCATAAGGATAAATGGTGTTTAAATGTGTGGAACTGGGATCCGGAATGGCAAATTTGTTGGTATGAAGACGGAATTAAAAAAACTGACGTATCTAAAATTATGGCTTTAGATCCGCTTAGTATTAAACTACATACTGGACCAAAATTACCTAAAAGAAGATCCTGGGTAGAGCCACAACTAAATGATCATATGTTCTTTTTTACCCCAAATGAAAAAGCAAAAACTATTACTGTTGAGGTTACAGATAGGTTTGGAAATAAATACTCACAAACAGTATAACATTACAAAAACATTATGAAAAAACATATAATTATAAGTGTATTATGCGCTGCTTTTACTGCAATAAGTTGCCAAACAGAGGCAATAGACACAACAGAGGACGCTGTAGCCACCCTTCCTAATACAGGTATTAACTACGTAGATGAAAGTGCTTTTATAAACTCTTTAAGTACAGAAACTTTCCTTAACCCAACAGATATTAGCCTAAACAGGAATGCTACAACTGCTGGCTACAACCAAGTTTATGGTTTTAATATTCCAGAAGATAACCAAGTATTAGGTTTTAAATGGAATACTGGTGACCAAAACACTACAGATTGGAGACCACAAGGAATAACAGGTTTTACGTGGAATCAAAAACGATTTTTACTAACAACTTGGTATGGTATTGGTCCATCTAATATAGACGGAGTTGAAAACCAACATAAAGGAGTTAGAATTTCTTTAGTAGATATCACAAACCCAAGCAGCATAACTTACCGCCATATACTATTAGTACAAGACAAAAACAACATTAGTAACCCTAAGTTATTTAAGGCTACAAATAGTTATGATCAATTAAATTTGTTTGCACCAGTTACCATACACGCTGGTGGTGTAGCTTATGCAAATCAGAAAATATATGTAGCTTCTACTAGTTTAGGATTACGTGTTTTTGATTTAAATAATATTATAGCTGCTAGTTCAGACAATACCAAAAACAAAATTGGCCAAGACGCAAACGGAGATTTAAAAGCTTTTAATTATGGGTATATTTTACCGCAATCTGGATATTATGATATTTTAGATGGAGATCCTTTTTCTTGTGTATCATTAGGAGAAAACACCACTGGTAATAATATGCTTTACACATCACAATATAAAACTAGTAACAGCAGTATTATACCTTCTGTTTACGGGTTTAACCTAAAAAGCAATGGAGATATTGATACTTACATACCGGCAGAAATAAGTGTTCCTAAAGATAATGCATCAGGTAATAACGGACCACTATACAACATACAAGGTGTTTACAGAAAAGATAGCACAAGTGTTTTTGCTGTTACAGGTAAAAGTAGTTATAAAGGTTCTACAGCAAGATTAGTGCGTTACACAGACGGTGATGCATCTGGAACAAGATATAGATGGCCACATGGAGCTGAGGATTTTTACCTTGAGAAAAGCACAGGCTTATTATGGAATTTAACAGAGTATGAAACCTCTAAGTATGGCGAAGAAAACAGAACAGTATTTGCCGTACGTTACTCTGACTATGATTAATTTTTAGTTTTTTCGTTAATAATTGTCTACAGCCCTTAGAGTATTTTCTTAAGGGCTTAGATTTAAATAAAAACTTTAAATAAGGTCATTTAATAAGTTTTAAACCTGCTAATAACAAGTGGTAAATTAGTTTAGATTATACCATTCAATATTTTCTAAATTAGCACGTCTACCCATACTTTTGGGTGCGTAATTTTTAGCTAAGTAGTTTACTATAATCTCTTCATTATTACCTAAATCCCAAAGGTTTTGGGTTTCTTGCATCCATCTAATTGTTGCTATCCAACGTTCTTTAGTCATTCTGTTTTGAGTAACCATTTTGGCAGAATGGCAACTAGTACAATTATTCACCACAGTCATTAAACCATCATCCTCTACAAAACCTGTTCTTAAGTGTATACCATTTTCAATTTTGTCCCAATCATCTTCTTCAATAGTATTTTCTACTAAAACAGCTTGCAATTCTTCATCTGTATTAAAAGCAGAAAAATTTGGATCTACTAGTGCATAAATAGCAAATACTACTCCTAAAAGTACTACACACCAAATTACAACAAGCATTCTGTATATTTGCTTAACCTGATTTTTAAACTTGTTTTCTTCGCTCATTATTTCACTTTTACAGCTATTCTATGACAAGCATTGTTTAAATATCCTTTTGGGTTCCAGCCAGGTACAAGCATTGGCTGTGCTACATTATTTGCATCTGTTGCCCTAGCCCAAACTTCATAATACCCTTTTTCTGGAAATGTAATTGCTGCATTAAAATGCTGCCACGCTAACCTGTTTACAGGTTTTTCTACAGTACAATTATGCCAGGTAGCACCAAAGTCTATAGAAAACTCCATTTTAATTACCTCTAACTCTCCTGCCCAAGCGTGTCCGCGAATGTTTAGTTTTTTACCCAAATCTATCATTGCTCCAGATTTAGGATAAGTTATTAAAGATTTTACAGGCATAGACTCTATAATTTTCATATCCTCGTCTTTAACCTTTTCTCCTGGTACAACCGGATTTTTTGGTACTCTGTAAGCCGGAGCTTTCATTTTAGCCCCATCATGTTCTTTGTTTCGTACACTAATACCATTTAGCCATTTCCCAGATGTAGATGCTGGCCAACCACCACATACCAAACGTAAAGGATAACCGTGAGCCGCTGGTATATCTTTACCGTTCATTTTAAAAGCAACCAAAGTTTCATCTTGTAAAGCTTTGCTCATTGGCACACCTCTAGAGATAGGCTCTTTGTTAGGATCTCTACTAATATGAGAGTCTGCTGCGTGGTACCCAATATAAACGGCAGAATCTTTAATACCTACATCATCAAGTATATCTTTAAGTCTAACTCCTGTCCAACTTGCACAAGACACCGCACCAACAGTCCACTGGTTTCCTTTAGCAGGCGGGTTAAACTCAGATCTACCATTACCACCACACTCTATTGTTAATTGGTAAGTATACTGTTTAAATTTAGATTTTAATTCTGATAAAGTATATGTTTTTTTCTGCTGTACAGATTCGCCATCTATGGTAAGTGTCCATTTAGAGATGTCTATATTTTCTGGCGGAATACCATTATTCCTAATAAACATATTTTTGTTAGATGTTACTTTTTCATCTAGCAAATGTGCTTTAGCTTCAATATTCCAAGGCTTATCGTTTAAAACAACCATTTCCTTATCTAAATTAAACAAGGTAAACGGATCTGTTTCTTGTAAAGCTAAAGGTTGGTAATTTACTGGCATTTTAGAACCAAAAACAATATCGGCTCCAATAATACCTGCCATAGTAGTTAAGGAAGCCTTTTTAACAAAATTTCTTCTTTTCAAATTAGTTATAAGATCAAATTATTACTCAATTTCTCCCCTATTTCTTGCTCTTATGTTAAAAATCATTGCAATAGTAACTATTGTAGCGGATGCAATACCCACATAAAAACCAATGCTTAAATTGTTAAAATCTGCAGTAAGTAGGTGCATTAAAATTAGTAATAAACAGAAGAATATTACAATAAATGGTATAATTTTTTTACTCATACTATTTTTTTTCTAGCACATCTCCTAGTTTTGAGCCACTTATAACGTAGGTATAAAACCACATAATGGTAAAAGAAGGTATAAAATCTGTGCCAGGGATTAATTCTTCTACAAAAGATGCCATACCAGCTGCTTTACCTGCAGCACCTTTATACATTCTGGTCATTAGCCAAAATGATAGTGGCGCCCAAATAACATCAGAAAACTCTCCTATTCCTAAAACAGAAAAAGAAAGCATACCTACGGCGTCAAAAAGAAGTCCTAAAAATAGGTCTCTGTATTTTGTATTTTTAGTATTTGTCATATTAAAAAAAGTTAGTGTTTACCTACTAATATACAAAAGTAATGCCACTGTTTGTTATGATAGGTCTGAACTAATTAACTTTAAAAACTCATTACGCGTTTCTTGCTTCTCAAACTGACCTCTAAAACCAGATGTTGTGGTTACAGAATTTTGTTTTTGCACGCCACGCATCATCATACACATATGAGATGCTTCTATAACAACTGCAACCCCTTGTGGTTTTAAGGTATTATTTAAACATTCTAAAATATCGTGAGTTAAACGTTCTTGCACTTGTAACCTTCTTGCAAAAACGTCAACAATTCTAGGTATTTTGCTTAACCCAACAATATGTCCGTTTGGTATATATGCTACGTGTGCCTTTCCAAAAAAGGGCAACATATGGTGCTCACATAAAGAGTATAATTCTATATCTTTAATAATAACCATATCATCATAATCTTCTTTAAACATTGCAGCTTTTAATATCTCTACAGGGTCTTGCTCATACCCTTGTGTTAAAAACATCATAGCTTTTGCTGCTCTCTCTGGGGTTTTTACCAAACCTTCTCTACTAACATCTTCACCTACACCTTCAATTATTTTAGCGTATTTTTCTTTTACAGATTCGGTTGCTTCTAAATTGTATTCTTCAAAATTTTTATAAAAAGACATCTATATATTGTTTTGTACTCGTTTCATTATGCTGTGCACTAATTTTAAAGCAAAATGCTCTATTTATTCAAAAATAGGTATTAAAATTGAATACCGCTTTCTTTTATTTATTTTTGCCATATCAACGCTAATGAGTACTTTCATTGGCGAAAAAGATAGGGAATGATAAAAGCTAAAAATATTCAAAAGTTTTACGGAGACCTTCAGGTTTTAAAAGGTTTAGATATTCATATAAAAGAAAATGAAATTGTATCTATAGTTGGTTCTTCTGGGGCAGGTAAAACAACATTACTTCAAATACTTGGTACATTAGATGCTATTTCTAAAACAGCATCTAGTGAATTAATAATTAAGAATACAGACATTACCACATTAAAAGATAAAGAACTAGCTAAATTTAGAAATGAGCATATTGGCTTTATTTTTCAGTTTCACCAGCTATTACCAGAGTTTACAGCTTTAGAAAATGTTTGTATCCCTGCTTTTATAAAAAAAACAACTAAAGAAACTGCCGAAAAAAGAGGAAAAGAACTTTTAGATTTTCTAGGACTTTCTCATAGATACCATCACAAACCTAGTGAGCTATCTGGAGGAGAACAACAACGAGTAGCTGTTGCAAGAGCTTTAATAAATAACCCTTCTATTATTTTTGCAGATGAACCTAGTGGTAACTTAGATTCTGAAAGTGCAGACAACCTACACAAACTATTTTTTAAATTACGAGATGAGTTTGGCCAAACGTTTGTAATTGTTACTCATAACCAAGAGTTAGCAGATATGGCAGATAGAAAATTGGTAATGGTAGACGGACAAATAACATCATAATATGCTAAAAATAGTTTACGCTTTTTTAAAAAATCCTACCAATACACCAGATGAAAATACAGACTTTGGGTATAGATTTGTAACCTTTATTAAGCTGCTTTTTTGGGGCTTATTAATAGGTATTGGTATTGTTGTTTTTAACTCTATTTGGGAAACAACAGGTATTTTAGGACCTAATGAGCACGCCTTAAGCTCTGTTATGGATGATTATACTACTCCTATGCTTTTTTTATTAATTGTTATAGTTGCACCTTTGTTTGAAGAGTTGCTTTTTAGAGGTCCGCTTGCTTTTTTTAAAGAAACCAAAAGGTTTAAAATAGCTCTTTATGTATCTATTTTATTATTTGGCGCAGTACACATTAGTAATTTTGAAATTACACCAATGGCACTTGTATTGTCGCCTTTTTTAGTTGCACCACAACTAGTTTTAGGTACTTTTGCTGGCTTTATTAGAATAAAATTTGGTCTAATTTGGTCTATTGCGCTACACGCTTGCCACAACTTTATTCTGTTTTTACCTTTGGCACTTATTAAACTTTTAGAACTTCCTATAGAATAATGACAAAAGCTGAGTTAAAAGAGTTTTTAGATGTTAAGGTTGTACAATACAACAATCCAGATTTTATAAATTCAGATCCACTACAGATTCCGCATCGTTTTACAAAAAAAGAAGATATTGAAATTGCTGGTTTTTTAACGGCAACTATAGCTTGGGGAAACCGTAAAAGTATTATTAAAAATGCGGATAAAATGATGGCTCTTATGCACAACTCTCCGCACGATTTTGTTTTAAACCATTCTGATGATGATTTGGGTAATTTTAAAGGTTTTGTACACCGTACATTTAATGAAACCGATTTTGCTTTTTTTGTACAGAGTTTAAAAAACATTTATACAAATCACGGTGGCTTAGAAGCTGTTTTTAAAACGCATACCAAAGAAAACGACTTACAAACTGCTATTTCTAAATTTAAGACTACTTTTTTTGAAATAGAACACCCTTTACGTACCACAAAGCATATATCTGACCCTTTAAAAGGTTCTGCTGCTAAACGTATTAATATGTTTTTACGCTGGATGGTACGCGACTCTAATACCAATGTAGATTTTGGCATCTGGAAAACTATAGACCCTGCACTACTCTCTTGCCCCCTAGATGTACACTCTGGCAACGTTGCCCGTAAATTAGGGTTGCTAAAACGAAAACAGAATGATGCTAAAGCTTTAGCTGAATTAGATAAAAGCTTGCGTAAACTAGATCCTAAAGACCCATCTAAGTACGACTTTGCTTTGTTTGGACTTGGAGTTTTTGAAGGGTTTTAGATTAGATTTTTAGTTTTTCTCTATTTTCTCTTCTCTATTTTCTATTATCTCTTATTTATATTAAACTAAAAACAAGTTCATCTCCAGTAAATTTCTGAGCTAGTATATTTATTGCGGTGTTTGATAATTGCAACACTCTTGGGTAACCACCTGTGGTTTGGCAATCTTTCATTAAAATTATAAGTTGCCCAGACGGAGTTAGCTGTACTGTTCCTGGCAATACTACGGATGTTATTATAGGTTCTAAAGTATTAGGCAAAAGCTCTGTTAGTTGGTATGCCATTCTACTATTATTTTTTGAAACCGTAAACCCTGCATTTAATAGTTTTTTCTGTTGTTGAATAGTTAACTTATGAAACTCTGGCCCTTTATGCGCGGTAATGATTTTTTCTTCTAAATAAACATTATTTACAGCTAAACTAGCGTTTGATTGTTTTTCTATAGTTACAGCATTTTTAATAGGTAAAAGAAGATTTTTTTGTATGGTTTGATGCTGAGTAACGTTTTTAAACATACTTCTACTTTTCATAACAACATCAGTTAAAAATCCGCCTAAAACAGCTATATAACCTCTAAAACCACTCTTTTTTGCTCCAAAAGACAAAATATCGTCCTCTTTTACAACAATTACACTATTATTATTTATAGGTATGCTATTTAATTTTGGCTGAAAATCCCCTCCTGAAATACATATTTTAGTGGTACATAAAAACTGAAGTTTTGGACCTGTCATTGTAAACTCTAAAACGGCATTATTTTTAGTATTTCCTAATAACAAATTAGCTATTAAAGCAGCTCTTTCATCCATTACACCTGCGTAAGGCACTCCGTATTGCTGGTAGCCAAACCTACCTAAATCTTGTACCGAGGTAAAAAAACCTGTTTGCAATACTTTAACCATTGTAATCCTCACTTTCTATTTGAAAAACATCAGCATTTACTAAAGTTTTTATATCATCATACTTCTTTTTTGTAACCGAATAAAACTGAATAGCATCTCCTGGTTTAGCAAAACAAGGAACATCTTTGGTTACATCAAAAAAAGGAAGTGGTGAGTTGCCAATAATATTCCAACCTCCAGGGCTTTCTACAGGGTAAACTCCCGTTTGGTTACCTCCTATTGCCACCGCACCTTTTTCTATTTTTAAACGCGGCGTTGCTTTTCTGGGCATTGTTAATTCTTTTGGCAACCCTCCTAGATATAAAAATCCAGGTAAAAAACCCACAAAATATACAGTATATACGGTTTTAGTATGCAGTGCTATAATTTGGTCTACACTACTATTTTTCTCCGCAGCTATTTCTTTAAGGTCTATTCCAAATTCATCATCATAACAAACAGGAATTTTCCAAAGCTTATAATTACTAACGTTTAATTTGGATTTATGAAGATATATTGTTTTTAGAGTTTCAATTTCAACAGGCAAGTCTACTTTAACATCATCAAAAGCTACTAAAAGAGAATTGTAAGCCGTTGTAACCTGAATTCCTGATGTGTAAAAAGTTTCAATTTTAGATCTAAACTCTAATACATCACGTAAAATACCTTTTGTAATAACAGGCTGCCATTCTACCAAAATAGAAGTATCTCCAAATATTTTATAGTTTACATTAGTTGTCATATGTTAAGCTACATCAATATTTAAACTCTTTAATTTATCTTTTAACTGTTTTATAATTTTTACCGCATTGGGGTTGTCTCCGTGCACACAAAACGTATCTGCTTTAATTGTTTTTATTGTTCCTTGCACAGTAACTACCTTTTTACTGTAAAACATACCGTACACGTGATTAAACAACATATCAAAATCTTGTATAACTGCATTTTTTTGTGATCTAGAAACTAGTGTTAAATCATCATTATAATTACGATCTGCAAAAGCCTCAAACATAATTTCTACACCCTGTTCTATAGCAACACTAGCTATTACAGAATTATAAGGAACATATAATTTTACAGGTAAATTGATGCTTTTTACAGCTTTTACTATCACTTTTGCTACATTTTCATCTACTGCTGCTAAATTGTACAATGCGCCGTGTGGCTTTATATGATGCAAAGTAGTTTCTCCTTCTTCAATTATAGTAAGTAAGTTTAGTAGTTGTTTTTGAATAGAATTTAGTAACTCCTGGTTACTCATTTTCATTACAACCCTTCCAAAGTTTTCTTTATCCGGAAAAGAAGGATGTGCACCTATTTTTACGTTATGTTTTTTTGCTAAACGGACAATATGCTTCATTAAATCTATAGTACCAGCGTGTCCGACACAAGCTATATTACAGGAAGAAATATAAGGCATTAATTGCGACTCATTACCTACTCCCTCACCAACATCTACATTAATATCTATTGTGTTTACTGCCATTAAAATAAGTTTAAAGAAAATACTTTATTTAAAGTTGCTACAGATAGTAAAATACTAATTGCAAGAATTATAAAGCCTAGTATATTTTGTTTTATATTGTTTTTGTATACACCTAAAACCGACTCCTTATTCATTATCCATAATAAAAAAGCAGCTATAATTGGTAGTAAAATTCCGTTTGCTATCTGAGCAAATTTTATAATGTCAATAGGTTTAATTCCTAATGAAGAAAATACAACGCCTAAAAACAAAATAAACATCCAAACAGCTCTAAATTTTGATGATTTTAAGTTTGTAGACCACCCCAAACAACCACAAGTAACATAGGCCGCAGCTAAAGGAGCTGTAATTGCACTAGTAATACCAGCGGCAAATAAACCAATAGCTAAAAAGTACTTTGCAAAACTACCAAACAAAGGCTCTAGCCCTTTGGCTAAATCGGCAGCAGAATTAATGTCACTTCCTTGTATTGCAGCAGCAGATATTATAACACACATAGATACTATACCTCCTAAAATAACAGCCACAATGGTATCTTTACGTGCATATTGTAAGTCGGTAACCGATTTCCATTTTTCACTTACCAATGATGCGTGTAAAAACAAATTATAAGGCACAACAGTTGTACCAATTAAAGCAATTACTGTTAATATACCGTCTTTAGGTAAAGTTGGTTTAAAAATACCACTAAAAATAGCTGCTATGTTTGGTTTGGTAATAATTGCGGTAATTAAAAAAGCCAAGCTCATTGCTATAACCAAAGAAATTAATGCTTTCTCTAAAACCTTATAATTACCAATAAATAATAAAGCAAAAGCTATTACACCAATTAAAATACTTAAATAGTTAAACGAAAAACTCCCCACATTTACATAGGAATCTCCCAGTATTGCCTCTAAACCCAATATACCACCACTTATATTACCAGCCTCATAAACAGCATTACCAATAACAATTGCAGAAAGTATAAGTACTATGGTAAACCATTTTACAATTGGATTTTTAATTTCTGTACGTATAATTTTGCTTAGTCCTTTTTGAGATACAATACCTACTCTAGCAGACATCTCTTGCAAAACAATTGTAGCAACTATAGAAAGTACCATAGCCCAAAGCAATGCAAACCCAAAATAAACTCCCGCTAGTGTACATACTGTAATAGTTCCTGGACCAATAAAAGCTGCTGCTATTAGCGGACCTGGCCCAATGTTTTTAAACCATTTTTTTATCATTCTGTAGTTTGGTTATTTAATGTAAGTTGAAAGATAAAAAAACTTATACGCATATAAAGTTTAAAGAGGTATAATATTAAAATGAATACATAAAATTAAGCAAGTAATATCTACCTAGTAGATTCGTTTTTTGAGAGTTAATAGAAAATTCATTTACATTTCTCTGTATAAATGAAGTGTTATCTAATAAATTAACCCCTTTTAATCCCAATTGCCAATTTTTATTTTGAGGTATATACATTATATCAAAATTTAAGAATGAATTGGTTGTATCCTTGTCGGTAAAATTTGGAATAAAATAATTATAAGAAACACTACTAAATATAGACCTTGATGGTTTAAATAGTAGTTTAAAATTATTTTCTAAAGACTTATTTACAAATAAACTCTGGCTTACGGTTTCCTGATAAGTAAACTTAGTTGTATTCTCAAAATTAATTGATGAATTAAAAGCGGTTTTTAAGAAAAGACTATTAAACAAATAAAGAGCTTTATTGTCTCTTAATCCTGAATTATTAATGATGTTTTTATAATTGTAAATTGAATAGTTTGATGAAATTTTGAAATTAGTTTTTATTGATGGTATTAACTTTGAAAAATTAAAGAAAAAACTAGTATTATCTGTGTATTCATTTAGAAAAAAACTTGTTGTTTTTATAGCGTTTTCATTTATATCTGTATTGGAGAAATAATTACCTTTTTGCTTTAAGTAATCCACTCCAAAAGATAATGTTAACTGATTAAAAAGATCATTTTTAGAGTACATAAGACTATATTTTTGATTTTTTCGTGTTGTAATATCAGGAATATTATTTTTTACCATACGATTACTAATTAAAACTTGGTTCTCAAATACATTCTGAATTTCCTGTGTGTTTTGATTAAAACCTGTATTTAAATTTAAATACGAATTTCCATTAAACTTATACATCACTGATAATGAAGGCTCAAAAATAAAAATATTTTCATCTAAGGGGCTTGTAGCGCCTTCTAAATCTTGATAAAGTTGCTGAAAAGAAAGTTTAGGTGAAAAAGAAAATTTTCCTATTTTCCAATTATATGATCCTTGAGTGTATATGCTATTTTTAATAAAATTTACATCATTTAAACTTCCATCAACCGCTAACTCTTGCGTGTTATTTTTGCTAATTAAATTAGAATAAAAAGTTTCTTTACCTAAATTAAATCCCACTAAAACACTGTATTTATTGTTCTTTTTACTTTTACCTAGCAAAACTGTTTTAAAAGCCGCGTAGTATTTTTTAGAAGAATTACTTTGTATATCACTATTAAAATTTTCAGTATTAAAAACAGAAGGATCAATGGTAAAATTTTGATCTAAATTATTAAAAGAATTTGCTAAATTAATCTGTAAAGCCTTGTTTTCTGACACCTTGTTGGTATACTCCAAGTTCTGTTTAAACAATTTATTTTGGGTATTAAGTAGTGAATTAAAATCATTCTCTTGGTTAGATATAGTTCTATATTCAGTATCTATCGTTTCATCCCTAAAACTAACATTATACTCTAACAAAGAAGTTTTAGATGTGTTGTACTTTAATTCTAAATCTCCTCTGCATTGTAAAGGTTTTTTGTTTATATAGTTATCATCAAAAATTGCAAACTGCTCATCACCAGTAATTATAGTACTTTCTGAGAACTGGTTACTGTTAATTTTATCTGACAAATAATATAAATTTACTTTTGCTTTTAATTTATTAGTTACTTTATAAATACTATTAAAATTAGTAAACAACAGACTATTTTGATTTGATAAATTGTTATTAGTAACCTGATTAATATTATATCCTGGAATTATATTTTGTGCGTAGTATTTTTCATCCTTTAACTGCTCTTGCGTAATTTGATTACCAGAATAATTAAAAGGAGACGAATTTTTACCAATAGAATTGTAAGTACCTACAGCAAAAGATTTATGTATTTTATTTATTGCTAATAAATTTGTTGATACATCTAGCGGGCTTTTTTTAGAAGTAGTAAAACCTCCTAGTCCAATATCTATACTACCAGAAATGTCACTTCTGTCTTTTTTTAGTTTTAAATTTAAAGCAACTTTTTGACTATTTTCAATTCCTTTTAAAAGTTTGTTTTCAGAATAGTTTTCTATAGCTTCTATTTCTTCAATTAAATCTATATTTATATTTTTAGTACCTATAGTATAATTGTAATCAAACAAATTATCTCCTTCAATTGTGACAGTTTCTATAGATTTACCCCTGTAACTAATATTACCTGTACCACTATCAACCTCTATACCCGGAAGTTTCTTTAGTAAGTCTTCTACTTTTCTTTCTGCACCATCTACATAAGAATCTACATTATAGGTAACAGTATCTTCTTTTATTGTAAATGCTTTCTTTTTTTCAAGTACAACTTCATTTAAATATTCAATTTTTTCTTTAAACAATACAAACTTAAAATTTAATGTATCTAATGGTTTTAATCTTTTTATCTCCTCTGTATAATCCGTATACCCTGTGGCTTTAACAGTTAAAAAGAAACTGTTGGTGGAGTAACTTTTTTTAAGTTTATAAGTAAACGCCCCTTTAGTAACAAGTATAAACTCTTTAATTACATTATTATTACTAGGTTCTTTTAACAGTATTTGTGCGTTTATAGGTGTATTATCACTAGTAGTAACAGTACCTTGTATTACTTGTGAATAGCTTAATGCTATACTACCTAGTAAAAGAAATGTTATTAGTAGAATTTTAGAACAAAAGAAATTTTTCAAAAGTTATGTGTGCTATTAATTTTTAGAAAATTTCTTATGGTATTTATTTAGTGCATCATTATACTCTTTGTCGTCTTCATCTATATATAATTCAATACCACCTCTAGAAGATACTACACCTCTACTATTTTCATTAGCCCTATAACTTAAAAGCTCTATTGCTTTTTTCTTGTACAAGTCTTTATGATCCTGCCAAGTTAGTGCACCTTTTGTATCAAAAGGGTTTTCTAAAACAGCTAGCTTTACCTTGGTATTTTTAATACCTATAGGTTTAAAAGATATAAAGTTATCTATAGATTTCAGCTCTAAAATCATACCTGGTAAGCCATCATATTTATAAGGACCACCAACAGGAAGATCAGGCGTAAACCAAGCCTCATACTTTCTCCCTCTAAAGTCCATTGTTGCCAATTGGCATTTAAAACCTAAAATTTCTTTAGTATTATTTTGTATGCTCCAATTAAAAATATTTAGACTATCCTTAACAACAAAATATTTGTAAGCAACTTCATGTTTAGAGTAAAAAGCACCTTTGTTGTAGTCCTTAAATAACGTACTAATATTTTTACCTGTTGGCGTAAAAGTAAATCTAGAATCGTCATCTTCATCTGTAGTTACAACTTCTGTAGTTTTTAATTTGCTTTTTTTTGTGTAAATAGACTTATTTAGCTCTACAAATTTATTTAGCTCATAAACACCTATAAAAGGTCTTTTACCTTCTTCTATTGTTAAAGTTCTTTCATACTCTATTTGATATATATTTACAGAATCTTTCTGTGCAAATAAATAAAATGAGCTAATTGTAATAAAAATTAGACTAAGTACTCTTTCTTTCATACTGTATTTAATGTCTTAAAACATAAAAAACGAATATAGTATTTTTCTTTCGTAATAAGATGTTAAAACCTACCCTAACCATCCTTCTCTATCTAAACTACGGTATTGTATAGCCTCAGAAATATGATCTCCTAAAATAGCCTCTGAACCCGCTAAATCGGATATTGTTCTTGCTACTTTTAAAATCCTGTCATACGCTCTAGCAGATAAGTTTAAGCGCTCCATAGCTGTTTTTAATAATTCTTTAGACGGTGTATCTAAAACACAATACTCTCGTATTTGTTTGGTATTCATTTGTGCGTTGTAGTGTATGTTTTCTAAGGCTTCAAAACGTTTTGTTTGTACTTCTCTTGCTGCAGTAACACGTTTTCTAATCTCTACGCTACTTTCTCCTTTACGCTCTTCTGATAGTTTTTCAAAAGGAACGGGAGTAACTTCTATATGTATATCTATACGATCTAATAACGGACCTGATATTTTGCTTAAATACCGTTGCATTTCTGCAGGCGAAGATGTTACAGGAGCATCCGGATCATTAAAATAACCACCCGGACTAGGATTCATACTTGCAACTAACATAAAACTACTTGGGTAGGTTACTGTAAAACGTGCTCTAGCAATGGTTACCTCTCTATCTTCAATTGGTTGACGCATAACCTCTAGCACTTTACGCTCAAACTCAGGAAGCTCATCTAAGAAAAGAACTCCGTTATGCGATAAAGATATTTCACCCGGTTGCGGGTAACTTCCACCGCCTACTAAAGCAGCAGAGCTAATGGTGTGATGTGGATTTCTAAACGGACGCTGGTTCATTAGTCCGGCATTTTTAATTTTACCTACTACACTGTGTATTTTTGTGGTTTCTAAAGCCTCGTGCAGGGTCATTGGAGGCAAAATAGAAGGTAAACGCTTGGCTAACATTGTTTTTCCTGCTCCAGGAGGACCAATTAGTATAATGTTGTGTCCGCCAGCTGCTGCAATTTCCATACTGCGTTTAATACTTTCTTGGCCTTTTACATCAGAAAAATCGAACTCAGGAAAATCTAAACTTTTATAAAACTCTGTTCTAGTATCTACAATAGTTTGCTCTAAAGGAACATCTTTATCAAAAAAGTCTATTACTTCTGTAATTTTTTCTACACCATACACTTTTAAGCCAGACACAATTGCAGCTTCTTTTACATTTTGTTTAGGTAAAATAAACCCTTCAAAACCTTCTTCTTGAGCCTTTATTGCAATGGGTAAAGCACCAGTTATGGGTTGTAAACTACCATCTAAGGAAATTTCACCCATTATTAAATACTTTTCTATATTGTCTGATTTTATTTGTCCGGATGCACTTAAAATTCCTAATGCTAAAGTTAAATCATACGCAGAACCTTCTTTACGTAGGTCTGCGGGAGCCATATTTATAGTTATTTTTTTTCCAGGAATTTTATAACCATTATTCTGCAAAGCTGCAGCAATTCTGTAGTTACTTTCTTTTATTGCATTGTCTGGCAAACCTACTAAATGGTAGCCAATACCTTTGTTAATATTAACTTCTACTGTAATAGTTGTAGCCTCTACACCAAATACAGCACTACCAAAAACCTTTGTAAGCATTAATTATTTATTTTTCTTAAAAGTAAGAAAAATATTCTAAAAGTTAACGTTTGTTTATATTTTGATGAATTCACAAGGAGTATATCTACTCTACCCTTGCATGTGGCTTAAAGACCAATAACGATTTTTTAGTTGCTATAATTTCCTCTTTATTCATCATCATTTTACGAAACTCGCCATTTAAGTACATTTGAGCCTGATCGTTATAATGAGAGCTAAACGGACTACCAGATTGCCCTGTAGGTAGTATGCTTATGCTATTTTCTATATCAGAAAAATCTATTACCCTACGTGTTGATGGTCCTGAGGTTACTTTATAAATACTATCTTCACTATAGGTAAAACCCATATTATTTATAACTTCTTTAGTGCCATTCACAGGGAAAGGGCCAACATTAAAGTACTTGCGTAACGTTTTTACCTTACCTATAGGGTGCTCATGCTCTAATGTATGTATTTTTCCCCAAGTCCAAGCTTCTGTATTTTCTCCAAATTGATTTTTTAATGACAATAGCGCATCTGTTAATGACAACTGAAAAATATCATCTGAAGTCTCTACCTTGGTAGTTGTTACATTATCCCACCAAATTGATGAGCTATTGCTTACCATTGGTGCAATTAATCTTTTATGAAAATGTGTTGTAAGCAACTGGTTAAAAAGTTCTTCACCTAACTCATCTTTTAAGGTATTTTTAAGCATATAAAACACCCAGCGTTGGTATAAGCTAGACTCTACACTGTTTACCGTAGCGCTACCATCCCAATTGGTTAGTTGGTCTAATAATTTAATAGCATTAATATCTAACTTACTAATATCAATATTTTTAGCCATATTAGTAACAATGGTTGGGTCTACAGCAGAAGTAACATCTGTAATCATTTTAGAAACCGACGCTTTATCCCAATCATTTTTAGGCCTTAGCAACTGCTCTATACGTTTAGCCCTGTTTTCTGGCAAATAGTATCCCGGAAAAAACCTTCCGTTTATAGTGTCTGGTTGGTTGTTTGCAGAATACACAAATTCCCAAGGCGGATTTTCTGCGTGCGGATTTTCAGAAAAATCTAAAAACTCACCACGTTCTTGTATACCATTTGTTCCGTTTAAAATTAATTTGGTATTAGTACTATCTGACATTTTATACAACTTAGCTGTTGCCCACCAAGCTACATTGCCTTCTGCGTCTCCGTACATTATATTTAAACCTGGAGCGTGTAAATCTCTTAAATGACGTTTAAAAGTACCCATAGACTCTGAGTGAGACATACCATACAATGCACTTAAAAGTTTATTTTCCACTTGGGTAAAAATCCAAGATATTGCAACCGGTTTTTCTTCTGTTACGCTAGTTGCTATGCCGTTTAAAACTGCACCGTGTCTGGTAGATTTTACCGTAAATTTTACATCATCCTCACCTTTTACCTTAATTATTTTATGCTTGTAATTGTATTTTCTCCAACCATTTTCTGTTTTATACTGTGTAGTATCTTTTGGGTTAGTTTCTTCATAATAAAAATCAACATCATCATTCTCAAACATTGTTAAACCATAGGCTAACTGCCTGTTGTGTGCCAATAAAGGAAAAGGAACACCTGCTAAGTGATACCCATACTTTTTATACGTTGGTGTGCTTAAATGAGCTTCATACCAAACGGTTGGTTGAGAAAAACCAATATGTGGATCGTTTGCTAAAATTACAGCTTTGTTTTTTGTTTTTTGGGGCGATAAAACCCAACTATTACTTCCCTCAAACAAAGGTATTGGTAGGTTTTTAAATGTAGAAGCTAATTTGCTAGCCAAATTAAGTTGTAAAGTATCTTTTAATGGGTCGTAATTTTCTATAAGTGTAGAAGATGGTTCTGTTGTAATTGATAAATCTTTTAAGTAAGCACTACCAAGCTTGCTCTTTATAGTACTAAGTAATGGATCTGTTTTGTGCGCCATTGCAAAGCTAAATGCCATATACCCAATGGTATTATGTATGTCTTTTAGCGTAAAAGGGCGTTTATCTACACCTGTTAAGTAAAATTCTACTGGAGTTGGACCTTCTTCCTGAAACTGGTTAACACCATCTAAATAAGCTTCTGCAAGCTTTACATAGTCACTATTAGGATCTAAGTTAGCTACCGTTTCCTTAGAGTAATCATCTATACCTAACGATAAAAAAAGCTTGTCTGTTTCTACTAAGTCTTTTCCAAAAATCTCTGATAATTCACCAGGGCCAATTCTCCTTAGTAATTCCATTTGCCACAACCTATCTTGTGCGTGTACATAACCTAATGCGCGTATAGCATCTTTTTCTGTAGCGCCATAAATATGAGGAATTCCGTAATTGTCATAATAGACATCTACTTGGTTAGATAAATTTTTTAAATCTTTTTCTCCTTCATACTCAGGAGTTAAAGAATAAATAAACATACAAAAAGCTAAAAATAACAAGCCTAAAACCGGAATAATTATTTTTAGTATCTTCTTTAAGCGGCGCATAATAGGTTGTTTGCCTAAAGGTAGAATTAAATTTTAAAAAAGAAAACCTATTTTACGGCTATAATTTAAAAAAAGAACATCACTACTACAAAATACTGATTTTAAGAATATTAGCGTAATCAGTATTAACTTTAAACCTATTGTCTGCACGTTTGCCAACTACCCAAACTATGTTAGACTCCGAGCATAGTAACCACTGCTCTTCTTTTGCTACAACGCTTAATTTAATGTCTTTATAAAATTTACTAAGCTTTTTTTTACCATTTTGTCCAAAAGGATAAAAAACATCTCCTTCTTCACGTTTACGCAAAACTAAAGGAAACTTTAATTTAGACTTATCTACATAAATAGTGGTGTCATTGGTAATTCCTATTTCAGATACATTTTGAAAATGCAATTTTATAGGATAACTTATAGTTTCTTGGTCTTTGTTCACCAAATACACATCAGAATTTGCCTCTTTAAGCTCCTGTAATAGTAAATTTTCTCTGTTTTTAACCAACCTATGTGTTCTAGACAAAACTTGTTTACCGCTCATTGCCGTAAGTAAATTAGCAACATCTTGCCATTCTGTAAACCCATAGCTACTAAACAATGCATACAAATAGGTTTTTAAGGGTTTGTAGGTTAATAATTTAGAAACAGAAACCTCTATAACGCCATTTTTACGTACAAATAATTTATTTTTAAGAAGTTTAATGTAATCCTCCGCTAAAACAGAAGTTTCTTGCAAATAGGCTTGTGTATTATTAAAATTCTGTAAAAATGTTGGATGCAATTCTTTTAATTCTGGTACAATTTTATGTCTTATTCTGTTTCTTAAATATTTGGTTTCTTTATTGCTTTTATCTTCTCGCCACTTAATATTGTTTTGCTTAGCAAAATCTTCTATCTCATCACGAGTAAAAGGCAATAATGGCCTAGCTAATGCACTAGTTTTTGATGGTATACCCAACAAACCACCTACACCAGTACCACGAGATAAATTAATTAAAAAGGTTTCTAAATTATCATCTGCTTGATGGCCAGTTAACACGGTTTCTAGATTATTTTCTTTAACTAATTTAGCAAACCAAGAATACCTTAAGTCTCTTGCTGCCATTTGAATAGAAACCTTATTTTTAGCAACATAACCAACTGTATTAAAATTAGTTACGTATATTTTTTTTTGTAATTGTAGTGCCAGTTGACGAACAAATTCTTCATCTGCATCACTAGCTGCATCACGCAATTTAAAGTTACAATGCGCTATAGAAAAATCTAACTGCAATGCTGCACACAAATGTGCTAACACAACACTATCTACACCACCGCTACAAGCTACCAAAAACGGGCGTTGCAGTAACAGTGGAAAATGGGCTTTAATATGATTTTTAAATTCTTTTAGCACGTTACAAATGTAACTAAAGTTTAAGATATTTTACCTTCTAAAACCTGTCTCATTGCTTTTGCCTTAAGTAAGCACTCCTCATACTCCTTTTCTGGACTGGCTTTTGCTGTTATAGCACCACCAACAGAAAACGACACGTATTTTTCAGTGGCATTATACAAAATACTACGTATAACTACATTAAAATCAAAATCTTGCTCTGGTGTAATATACCCAACGGTACCACTGTACAAGCCTCTTTTTGTAGCTTCTAACTCTTCTATAATTTGCATTGCAGAGACCTTAGGAGCACCGGTCATACTCCCCATAGGAAAAGTCTCTTTTATAATATCTACTACATTTTTATCATCTTTAACAGTTGAAGTAATAGTTGAAATCATTTGATGTACTTGATTGTAAGTGTATACCTTGCATAATTCTTCTACTTGCACACTTCCTTTCACAGCACTCTTAGACAAATCATTACGTACCAAGTCTACAATCATTATATTTTCTGCACGTTCTTTTTCATCTTTGCCTAAATTAATCCGTAAATTTTTGTCTTCAATTTTGTTAGCAGATCTTTTTGAAGTTCCCTTAATTGGCTGAGAAATTACCTTTGTACCTTCTTTTTTTATATAACGCTCTGGTGATGCAGAAGCTAAATATTTATCATTTAATTTAAAGAAAACAGAAAATGGTGCTTTAGATATTTTATTTAATTGCAAGTAAGTTTCTAACGGATTAATAGCAGTGTTTTCTGCATAAAACTCTTGGCAAAAATTGGCTTCATATATATCTCCTCTGTGTATTTTTTGAAGCATTTTACCTACTCTATTAAAATAATCGTCCTTAAAGATTCTCATTTTAATATGTATGTTCTTTTCTTCTTGTTTTTGTTCTGCTTTTAGGTTGATTTTGGTAATTTCTTCGTAATCTGATTGTAGCTCATCATCAACCATATTTAAATATAAAAAATGAGCAGTATTCCCTTGTAATTGTATTATTTTTTTAGGCTGAAAAAAGTACAATTCAGGAAAATGCAGTCCATCAAAATTTGCAGATTTTAATTGCTCTGTGGTATTCTTTAAGTCGTACGTTAAATAACCAAAAATCCAATCTTTGGTTTCTGTTTGGTAAGTTTTTAAATCGTCAAAAGCATTAAAACTGTCTGTAGACAAGGCCGTTAATGCATCTACAGCCAACATTCCGTCAAAAGAACTGTATTTGTTTTCATGCAAGTTACTGTCTAACCAAACAACCTCGTAAAATTGCTGACTCCAAACAAGTAATTGGTTTTTAAATACCTGAACATCATCAACCGTAAAAGAAAAAGATTTGCGCAATGGTATGGTTTATAATTTAGCTAAAAATTGATCTACAACTGCCTGGTATTCGGTCTTTAAATTAGATGCTACAAAAACATCTTCTTTAAAATTATCATAAAAAGAAGGCAACGAAAAGCTAGCAACTATTTCTGCTCCAAAGCGTGGCAATACGCCTTTTGCTTGTTCCATTGCACTAATTGCGCCTCTTTTACCAGGAGAGGTTGAAAGTAAAAGTACTTTTTTACCTTCTAAAAAATTACGATCTAGCCTAGAAAGCCAGTCTATTAAATTTTTAAAAAAAGAAGACAACCCACTATTGTGCTCATTTACTGCTATTACTAAAGCATCTGCACTTGCAATTGCGCTATTTACATTTTTTAGTTCTGTAGAAAAACCATCATTTTTTTCTGCATCTTCACTATACATAGGAATGTTAACCTTAGACATATCTAACAACGTAACTGCGTTATCACCTAAAACACTAGCAGTAAATGTTGCTAATTTATAGTTTATAGATGTGCTACTATTACTTCCGGCAAAAGCTAAAATATTACTCATTTTAAATAGTTTTTAACGAAAATACCGTAAATAACAATCATTTGCGAGCATTTTAGCTAATTTTGCAGACGAAAATAATAAAACCAACTGTAAAACAAGCACATAGCTTTTTTATAACCACCAATGGAGAAGAAAACCAATAGATTATACTTTATAGACGCTATGCGTGCTTGGGCTATTTTAATGATGTTACAAGGTCATTTTATAGACGGATTATTAGATTTTGAATACCGAGACAAAACCATTTTACCTTATGCTATTTGGAGCTATTTTAGAGGAATGACAGCTCCTGTTTTCTTTACTGTATCCGGTTTTATATTTACATATTTGCTGGTTAAAGGAGATAAAATTGGTTTAAAAAATCCGCGTGTTAAAAAAGGAATTAAACGTGGACTACAACTAATTTTAATAGGTTATTTACTTAGAATGAACCTGTTTAGCGTGCTTTTTGCAGAGCTGTACGACTCTTTTTATTATGTAGATGTATTGCATTGTATAGGCTTTTCTATTTTAGGTATTATAGCATTGTATTTGCTTACCAGTAAAACTAAACCAATTGTGTTTGCTACTATTTTACTTAGCATAACATTACTATTATTTTTATATGAACCTAGTTATGATAAACTACCACACACCTATTTACCTAAAGCCATAGCAAATTATATTACCAAACTATACGGTTCTGTATTTACCATTATTCCTTGGTTTGGGTATGCTACTTTTGGTGCGTTTATGGCTATGTTATTTACCAAATTCAAAAACCACAAGCATTTATACCTAAATGCTATACTTATTTGTACAACTTTAGGGTTGTTTTTAATTTTTGGATCATCACCATTGTTTGCATTTATTTGTGATGTTACAGGCAATAACTTTTTATATGCAGTATACACTAACAACTACTTATTTATTAGGCTTGGAGACGTGCTTATTATTTTTTCTTTATTTATGATGTTGCGCTCTTTTTTAACCAATAAAGTTGTTTTAAGGATAGGGCAAAACACCTTAGCCATTTACGTTATACATTTTATTATTTTATATGGTAGTTTTACTGGACTTGGAATTTACCACTACTTAAAATATTCTTTACACCCAGCAACAGCCATAATTGGAGCTATTTTATTTATGATTAGTTGTACTTATTTAGCTTTATTGTATGATACTTATGAAGATAAAATAAAAGCTACACTGCAGAAGATAAAGTTTGGAGCCTTAAAGCTATTTAGACTAGCTAAAAATTGACATTTGCTATTTTTTGATGCTTAGTTTTGCGCTATGTTTACGGCCAAATAACTATAAAATGAGCAACGAAAAAAAATACTCACCAATAAAGGTAGAATTAGAAAAAGATAAAAATTACGGCTGGTGTACTTGTGCACACAGTAGCAACCAACCATTTTGTGATGGTTCTCATAAAGCACATAACGCAACACCATCTATGCGTTTTTCTGTAGAAGAAACAAAAACGTACAATATGTGTACGTGTAAATTAACTAGTAATCCTCCTTTTTGTGACGGATCTCACAAGTAGTAACCTACACAGCATCAATACTAAAAGTCCTTATGTAAAATTCATAAGGACTTTTTTTAGGTTTTGTACGTATGTTAATACAAAACAGTATAGCGCAAAATCTACAAATTACATAGATTTGCAAACAGACATTAACATTACAAATGAAAAACACTACAACCATTTACAATGCTGTATTGGCAATTGCTGGTAGCGACTCTGGCGGTTGTGCCGGTATACAAGCAGATATAAAAAGCATTAGCGCTAACGGCGGTTTTGCTACAACAGCAATAACAGCTATTACAGCACAAAATACACTTGGGGTAAACGCTATTTATCCAATACCAACAGTTGAAATTAAAAACCAAATAGCTGCAGTATTAACTGATATTAATATTGGAGCTATTAAAATAGGAATGTTACAATCTACCCAAATTATAAAAACTGTAACAGACTCCTTAAGGGCATATAACAATATACCAGTAGTTTTAGATCCTGTTATGGTAGCATCATCTGGTCATAATTTACTGGATAATTCTGCCTTGGAAGCCTTAAAATTACTTTTACCAATGGCTACATTAATAACACCTAATATACCAGAAGCTCTAGTTTTATTAAATATTGATACTATTTCTCCTGAAAATATGCCAGAAATGGCTAAAAAAATAGGAAAAACCTATAAAACATCTGTTTTACTTAAAGGCGGACATTTAGAAAACTGTACCTCTTTAATGGATGTTTTATATGTGTATGATACAGATAGCTTGCATAATTTTTCTAAAACACAAATAGATACAAAAAACACACACGGTACAGGTTGCACCTTATCTTCTGCCATAGCAACGCATATAGTTTTGGGCTGCACACTTAAAGATGCTGTACAAAAAGGAATAACATATACACACCAGGCTATTGTTGCTGGTAAACGAAAAGAACTTGGTCAAGGTAACGGACCAGTAAATCATTTTTACAAACTGTATTAAATAAAAAAGGCTGCTCTAGTGAGCAGCCTTTTTAAAATTTATAAAATAGAAACCTTAAACGTGTAAAGCTCTATCTCCTGTAGCCGCCAAAGCAGCCTCTTTAATAGCTTCTGTAAATGTTGGGTGCGCATGAGACATTCTAGATACATCTTCTGCACTAGCTCTGTACTCCATAGCAACAACAGCTTCAGCAATCATATCTGCAGCACGTGCACCAACCATATGTACACCTAAAATTTCGTCTGTATTTTTATCTGCAAGTACTTTTACAAATCCGTCTAAATCCATACTAGCTCTAGATCTACCTAAAGCTCGCATAGGAAACTGACCAACTTTATACTCAACACCAGCTTCTTTTAATTCCTCTTCTGTTTTACCAACAGCAGCAACCTCTGGCCAAGTGTATACTACACCAGGAATTAAGTTGTAATTAATATGTGGTTTTTGACCCGCAATAGTTTCTGCAACAAATGTACCTTCTTCTTCTGCTTTATGTGCTAACATAGCACCTTTAACCACATCACCAATAGCATAAATATTAGAAACATTAGTTTGTAAATGCTCATTAACATCTACCAAACCTCTGTCTGTTAACTTTACACCAGCAGCTTCTGCATTTAAACCATCTGTATATGCATGACGACCAACAGCTACCAAACAGTAATCTCCTGTAAAAGTAACTTCTTCGCCTTTTTTATTATCTGCTTTAACTATAACTTCATCTCCTTTACGCTCTACAGATTTTACCTTGTGAGACAAGTTCATTTTAAACTTCTGTTTCTTTAAAACTTTGTTTAATTCTTTAGACACGCCTTTATCCATAGTTGGTACAATACGGTCCATATACTCAACAACAGATACTTCTGCTCCTAATCTTTTGTATACTTGCCCTAACTCCAAACCAATAACTCCACCACCAATAATAATAAGGTGTTTTGGCACTTCTTTAAGTTTTAAAGCTTCTGTAGAAGTTATAACACGCTCTTTATCTAACTTAATAAAAGGCAA
This sequence comes from Cellulophaga lytica DSM 7489, assembly GCF_000190595.1. Classification (NCBI taxonomy): domain Bacteria; kingdom Pseudomonadati; phylum Bacteroidota; class Flavobacteriia; order Flavobacteriales; family Flavobacteriaceae; genus Cellulophaga; species Cellulophaga lytica. The sequence continues at coordinate 3,447,397 of NC_015167.1, forward strand.
GGTAGATGGTTTACTACCAGTTGCTATAATTGTATGTTTAGCTTCAATTTCTGTAGTTTCTTCACCAGCTATAGAAATGTGTGTAGCGTCTTTAAAAGAACCAGTACCTACGTAAACATCAATATTATTTTTTTTCATTAAAAAATCAACTCCACCAGTAGTTTGGTCTACAACGGCTTGCTTACGAGAAATCATTTTCTCTAAATTGATTTTAATTTCGCCAGGAATATCAATTCCATGCTCTTCAAAATGCTTTACGGCATCTTCATAATGATGAGAAGAGTCTAACAACGCCTTAGAAGGAATACAGCCTACATTTAAACATGTACCACCTAAAGTTGAATATTTCTCTATTATTGCTGTTTTCATTCCTAATTGTGCGCAACGTATAGCTGCAACATACCCTCCAGGACCTGAGCCTATTACGGCAACATCATATGAATTCATATATTTTTCTTTGATTAAAGTTGTAAAATTAGCACTATTTTTTGTGGATAGGAAATTATAATACATTCCTATTTTTATTATAACAAATTTTTAGCGTTTACTATGTAAAAACACATATGCTAAACGCCAACTTCTATAGCTGTAGTATGTTTAACTTCATTTATTACAAAAGAACTTTGCGTACTACCAATGTGGTTTAATACTGTTAGCTTAGTTACCATAAAATCTCTAAAAGCCTCCATATTTTCTACGTATACTTTTAAAATGTAATCGTAATCTCCACTAACATGGTAACATTCTCCTACTTCTTTTAACTTTTGCACCTCTTTTTCAAATTGCATTAAAAACTCTTTAGAATGCTGTATTAATTTAATATGACAGAGCACTACAAAAGAACGTTTTACTGTTTTTTTATCAACTAAAGCTACATATTTTGTAATAATACCTGTGCGCTCTAAACGCTTAATACGCTCATAAACAGCAGTAACAGACAAATTTAAGTGCAATGCATATTCTTTAGTTGTTTTTTTACAGTCGTTTTGCAAAAGTGCCAACAACTTAATATCTGTTTCATCAAAACTTGCCATTTTTTCTTAAGATTAAAGTAATTATGATTAAAAATAGAATTTAAATCTATTATAAGCATATTATTTAGTTTTATTTAAATCAAATTTTAAAATATATTGACAATCTAACTACTAAAAAATACATTTAATCCATTATTAATCACCTAAACTATACTATTATGGATTACAAGGCTTCAGACAATATACTAGACCTACAATATTTTGGAGAATTTGGAGGCGTTAACCCATCTATATCAGACTCATCTACCTATACATTTATATCTGCCAAAACGATGTCTGATACTTTTGATGGCAACACAGAAGGCTGCTACCTGTACAGCAGACACTCCTCACCCTCTAACCTTTATTTAGCTGAAGCTTTAGCTGCTTTAGAAGGTACAGAAAATGCTAATGTTTATGCTAGCGGAATGGGCGCTATAACATCTGTTATATTGCAACTTTGCAATGCAGGTGACCATTTAGTGAGTAGTAGAACCATTTATGGTGGAACCTATGCTTTTTTAAAAAACTTTGTACAAAAGTTTAATGTAGATACATCTTTTGTAGACATTACTACTATAGATGCTGTTGAAAATGCAATTACACCTAAAACAAAAATGATTTACTGTGAGGCTGTTAGTAATCCATTGTTAGAAATAGCTGATATTAAGGCATTGGCTGCATTAGCAAAAAAACATAATATACCGCTTGTTGTAGATAATACGTTTTCCCCATTATCTATTCTTCCGGCCAAGTTAGGCGCTAATATTGTAATACATAGTTTAACCAAGTTTATTAACGGTACTAGTGATACTGTTGCTGGTGTTGTTTGTGGTACTACAGATTTTTGTGCCAGTTTAAAAGATGTAAATAATGGTGCTGCAATGCTTTTAGGTAGCACTTTAGATAGCTACAGAGCTGCATCTATTTTAAAAAATATGAGAACGCTACACATCAGAATAAAAAAGCATAGTGAAAATGCATTGTACTTATCTCAGAACTTTGAAAAAGATGGTTTACGTGTTGTATACCCTGGGCTAGCATCACACCCTAGTCATTTTAAAATGAAACAACAAATGGTTGCAGAATATGGTTTTGGTGGTATTATGACATTAGACGTGGGCTCTTTAGACAAAGCAAATGCATTAATGAAGCTTATGCAAGAACGTAACTTAGGGTATTTAGCAGTTAGTTTAGGCTTTTACAAAACACTTTTTAGCGCTCCTGGCACATCTACCTCTTCAGAAATACCTATGGAAGAACAAGAAAAAATGGGATTGTCTAACGGATTAATTAGACTATCTGTTGGTTTAGACAATGATATTAACAGAACCTATAATATGATGAGAAAGTGTATGATAGACTTGGGTATTTTATCATAATTTAACCACTATCTAAAAGATATAAAACTTGCAAGAAACACACCAAAATTGTAATATTACAAGGTAATTAACTAACTCAATTTAATGCAAAACCAAAATTTAAGCACCTCAGACCCTAAAAATGAGCATATTGTAGAAAATAAAGAATTAAATTTCTTTGAAGCTTTAATTCCGGTTATCATATTAATGTCGCTTTTAGCCTACAACATTTTTTTTGTAGACGGACAAGAATGGTTTGGTGTATACACCAATCAAATTATACTTTTAATTGGTGGTGCTGTTGCTGCAATTGTAGGTCTTTACAATAAGACATCTTTTGCTACAATGGGTAAAGAAGTTTGGGAAAACATAAAAAGTGTTTTTATTCCTCTAGTTATACTGGTATTGGTTGGTGCATTGGCTGGTACTTGGCTAGTTAGTGGTATTATACCGGCTATGGTCTATTATGGCTTGCAAGTTTTAAACCCTAGTATATTTTTACCTGCATCTGTAATTATAGCTGCAATAATATCTATAGCTACTGGTAGTAGCTGGACCACTTCTGCAACCGTTGGTATTGCTTTAGTTGGTATTGGGTCTGCCTTAGGTATTAACCCAGGAATGATTGCTGGTGCTGTAATCTCTGGAGCTTATTTTGGAGATAAAATGTCTCCTTTAAGTGACACAACAAACCTAGCTCCTGCTATGGCTGGTACAGATTTGTTTACGCATATTAAATACATGACCATAACTACAGTACCTACTTTAATTGTAACACTTATATTTTTTAGTGTTTTAAGTGCTAATATAGACACAAACGGAACTACAGATGTTGCTTTTATTTTAAACACAATAGATGCTAACTTTACAATTACCCCTTTATTATTTATTGTACCTGTTGTTGTTGTTGTTGCTTTAATACTACTTAAAACAAAACCTTTATTAGCATTACTATCTGGTGTTGTTTTAGCTATTGTTTTTGCTTTTGTTTTTCAGCCAAAATTGTTAGATAGGTTAGCAGATTCTAAAACAAATGCTATTGTTACAGCTGTTTTAACAGATACCAATGTGAGTATTGATAACAGTGAAGAGCTTGCTAAATTATCTGCAGAAGAATTAGCTATTATTAAGGAACATAATGATTTGTCTAATGTTTTTACTGAAGATGATGTAGAAGGCATTTACACTAAAAAAGATTTAGCTGCTGTTTTTACCAATAGCACTACAGACAAAACAAGTTTAGCAAACATAGCAGATAACCTAGACAAATTAATTACCAAAAAAAGACTACGCAAACTATTTAGTGCTGGTGGTATTAATGGTATGCTATGGACAATTTTACTTATTTGTTGCGCAATGGTTTTTGGAGGTATTATGGATGGTATTGGAGCCTTGTCAAGAATTACTAAAGCACTTTTATCTGTAGCAAAATCTACATTTGGACTATTTGCTAGTACTGTTGCTAGTTGCTTAGGATTAAATGCAATTGCTAGTGACCAATATTTAGCTATTGTTATTCCTGGTAAAATGTTTAAAAAAGCTTACGAAGACAAAGGCCTTGCTCCCGAAAACTTAAGTAGAACCTTAGAAGATTCTGGTACAGTAACCTCTGTATTAATACCGTGGAACACCTGCGGAGCTTACCAATCTAGTGTTTTAGGCGTTGGGGTTGGTGAGTATTTTATTTACGCTATGTTTAACTGGTTAAGTCCGTTTACTACATTATTATTTGCTGCATTAAACGTAAAAATTAGACAGTTACGCGCTAAATAAATTTTAACATAAAGAATCTTTATTCTTCTATAAAGAATTAAAATTTTATTAATCTAAAAAAGCATATTTGTAGGTTATATTTGCAGTAACAAAATGTATAACCTTAAATAAAAAATAAATGGCTTTTGTAGGAAAAAAATTCCCAGATTTAACTGTTAACGCAATGAATGAAATGGGTGATACTTTCAAATTAAATATTTTGGAAGAAGCTAAGAACAATAATAAAAAAGTATTATTATTCTGGTACCCTAAAGATTTTACTTTTGTATGTCCAACGGAATTACACGCTTTTCAATCAGCATTAGCAGAATTTGAAAAAAGAAACACAATAGTAATTGGAGCTTCTTGTGATACTCCAGAAGTACACTTTGCTTGGTTAAATACTCCAAAAGATAATGGTGGTATAGAAGGTGTTACTTACCCAATTTTAGCAGATAGCAACAGAAACTTAGCTTCTACATTAGGTATCTTAGATATTTCTAACGAAACTTATAATGATGAAACTGGTGTTGTTACTGTAGATGGTGATAATGTTACTTACAGAGCTACTTACTTAATTGATGAAGAAGGTACTGTTTTTCATGAAGGAATAAACCATATGCCTCTAGGAAGAAATGTAAATGAGTTTTTACGTTTAGTAGACGCTTACACTCACGTACAAGAAAAAGGTGAAGTTTGTCCTGCAAACTGGGAAGAAGGTAAAGAAGCTATGCAAGCTAACGCTAAAGGTACTGCAGAATATTTAGCATCTAACGTAAACTAATTTTAGTATGTTACTAGAACTAGAAAACGACAATTTAGCAGAATTAATTGCTGAGCACAAAAAAGTGGTTGTACAATACTCTGCTACATGGTGTGGAAACTGTAGAATAATGAAGCCTAAATTTAAAAAAGAGGCTGCCGCTAACGAAGACATTACATTTATTTTAGCTGATGCTGAAAAATTTCCGGAATCTAGAAAATTAGCCAATGTAGACAATTTACCTACGTTTGCAACTTTTGAAAACGGAAGTATTAAAAACCAGACACAGACTAATAAATATGATGTTTTAAAAGAATTAGTACATGAAATTGCCAGTAATTAAACACCTTACAGGTTTTATAAAAGAGAACGATGAAGATTACGTTCTTGAAACAATTGAAACCTTAGAGGCATTAACAGAAGTTTCTTCTCTTAAAGATGAAGAGCTAGATGTTATTGGAGAACTAATTTCTAATATGTATGGTGCTATTGAGGTACAAAAATCTATTAAAGAAGGTGTACCAGAAAAAGAAGCATTAAACGGGTTTATGAAACGTGTATTAGGTTCTATAGATAAATAAAACAGTACATACTGTTCCATAATAAAAGCCACTATTCTTTAATTAGAATTGTGGCTTTTTCTTTTTCATAGACTTGCTTAAATGCAACAAAAAAACCTCCAAAGTAAAACTTTAGAGGTTTTTATATTTATTGCTTTAACTTTTATACTAAAAGCGATTCTAAATCACTTAAACCTTGCATTTTTGCATGATCTAAAGCTGTGTTTCCTCTTTGGTCTGCTACAGTTTTATCTGCATTTTTATCTAATAACATTTTAATAATAGATTGTCTGTTAAATGTAGCTGCGTAAATTAAAGGTGTAGCTCCAGATAAATTTACAGCATTTACATCTGCCCCTTTTTCAATTAAATATGCTGCAATTGCATCAAAACCTTTAAAACACACTCCCATTAAAGCCGTATTACCAGAGGCATCCTTATCATCTATTGGTGCGTTGTTATCTAATAAAACCTTAGCTATATCTAAATAGTTATAATAAGTTGCTAAAATTAAAGGTGTAGAACCACGTGTATCTTTTACAGATACTAATTCTGGGTTCTCTTTTAACATTTTTGTTACTTCTTCTGTATTCTCTTCTCGTATTGCATTAAAAAATGCTGTTGTTGTTTCTGTCATTTTATAGCTATAAAAAAAGGGATAAGCACTAATGCTTATCCCAAATTAAACAATTTTATTTTTTAGTAATTTTCTAGTTCAGAAATACCCAAAGCTTTACGTACTCCATTACCATACTCAGGATCTGCTTTATCAAAATGAACTAACTGGCGCTCTATTATTTCCATAGAAACACCTTGCATTGCTGCAGCTATATTATTAAATAACCTATTTTTTTGGTCATCATTAAACATCCTAAATAAATCACCTGGTTGTTTGTACTCGCCATACGTGTCATTTTCTTCATAACGCTTAGCGTCACCACTAATTTTCATTGGTGGTTCTTCTACAGTTGGGTCTTCTACAGCTCCTCCTTTACTGTTTGGCTCATAGTAAGCATCTGGATTGCCAAAATCATTTGTAAAGAAACGCATAGAACCATCTTTATGATAATGGTTTACTTCAGATTTAGGAGCATTTGCTGGTAAAGCCTCGTAGTGCGTACCTAATCTATACCTGTGTGCATCTGCGTATGAAAAAATACGTGCTTGTAATACTTTATCAGGAGAAAAACCAATTCCTGGTACTATGTTAGATGGTGAGTAAGCTGCATTTTCAATATATTGCCAGTAATTTTCTGGATTTTTATTTAACTCCAACTCCCCTACTTCAATTAACGGATAATCTGCATGTGGCCAAACTTTAGTTAAATCAAACGGATTGTACGGTGTTTTTTCTGCATCTGCCTCTGGCATTACCTGTACTTTTAACGTCCATTTTGGGTAATCTCCTTTTTCTATTGCTCCAAAAAGTTCTTCTTGATACTTTTCTCTTGTTTCTCCAATAATTTTAGCCGACTCTTCGTTAGTGTAATGCTTATGTCCTTGCTGTGTTTTAAAGTGAAATTTCACCCAAAAACGTTCGCCGTCATTGTTCCAAAAACTAAATGTATGCGAGCCATAACCGTTCATATGCATAGGAGTTGTTGGTATACCTCTATCAGACATTAAAATAGTTACTTGGTGTAAACTTTCTGGTGATAAAGACCAATAATCCCACATTGCTTCTGGTGAACGCAAGTTTGTTTTAGGATGTCTTTTTTGAGTGTGTATAAAATCTGGAAATTTGTAACCATCTCTTAAAAAGAAAACCGGAGTATTGTTACCTACTAAATCCCAATTACCTTCTTCAGTATAAAACTTAACAGAAAAACCTCGTACATCTCTTTCTGTATCAGCAGCTCCCATTTCACCAGCAACAGTAGAAAAACGAGTTAAAACTGGTGTTTTTTTACCTACAGATGAAAATAGTTTTGCTCTTGTATATTTACTTATATCATGAGTTACTGTAAAAGTCCCCATTGCACCCCAACCTTTTGCATGCACAACACGTTCCGGTATGCGCTCTCTATTTTGGTGTGCTAGTTTTTCTAATAATTTGTAATCTTGCATTAAAACAGGGCCTCTGTCACCAGCGGTTTGTGAACGTTGATTGTTAGATACTGGGGCTCCTGCAGATGTGGTAAGTTTTTTATTTTCCATAACAGTCTATATTTTTAATGAGATAAAATTAATTAAAAATCTTTTCGGATATAAGTTAAGAAATTGATAGTTTTTATCAAAGAATAAGTTTAATTTATATTAATTAAAAACACCATAACTATTCACTATTAAACAGTAACTTATATATAAGGATTACTTTTTTATTAAAATAGTTACATATCACTCATATATTTTTTAATTTCACACCAAAATTAAAACACATACATTATGGCTACTGTTACTTTAAAAGGAAATAAAATAAATACATTAGGTAATTTACCAGAAGTTGGTGCTACAGCTCCAGATTTTAAGTTAACAAAAAACGACTTATCTACTGCTACCTTAGAGAACTATAAGGGAAAAAAAGTAGTTTTAAATATATTCCCAAGTGTAGACACTGGTACGTGTGCACAATCTGTTAGACAGTTTAATAAAGAAGCTTCTACATTAGAAAACACTGTTGTATTATGTGTTTCTAAAGACTTACCATTTGCACAAGCACGTTTTTGTGGTGCAGAAGGTTTAGATAATGTAGAAATGTTATCTGACTTTAAAGATGGTAACTTTGGAGAAAAGTATAATGTAACTTTTGCAGACGGACCTTTAGAGGCTTTATTATCTAGATCTATTGTTGTTTTAAATGAAGAAGGTAAAGTTATACATACAGAGCAGGTTGCAGAAACAACTGAAGAACCTAATTACAAGCTAGCTTTAGAAGCATTATAATATGCCTAAAGAAAATTTTGCATTAAACAGAATACGTAGCGTTGGTTACGCTTTAAAAGGTGCTTTTTTACTATTAAAAACCGAGGCAAGTATTAAGGTTCAGTTTTTTATATGTATTTTAATTACCATTTTTGGTTTTTATTACAACATATCTAATACAGAGTGGATACTGCAAATATTTGCTATTGGTTTGGTTATGGGTATAGAAGGACTAAATACTGCTGTAGAAAAAATAGCAGATTATATACAACCAGAGTTTGATGCCAAAATTGGCTTTATAAAAGACGTTGCTGCAGGTGCTGTTATGATTGTTTCTATAGCAGCATCTATAATAGGGTGTATTATTTACATTCCAAAAATTTTTAACTTGTAACCAATTTTTAGGTTACATATATTAAGGTACACATATTTAATGGCAAAAAAGACTACTAAAAAGAAAGCAGCTACTCCTAAACAAAAACGCAGTTTTGGCTTATCTAAACAAAATAAAATATTGTTAGGTAGTGTTATAATGCTTTTTGCTATTGCGCTGTTTTTTTCTTTTACATCTTTTTATTTTACGTGGCAAGATGACCAAAGCTTGCTGTCTGAATTTGCAAACAGAAATGAACAAGCTAAAAACTTACTAAATAAGTTTGGCGCTAGTATTGGACATTTGTTTTTATACAAAGGGTTTGGTGTTGCATCTTTTGTTTTTCCTGTTTTGTTATTTTTATCAGGATTAACATTATTTTTTAGTCTACCTAAAAAAGGACTCGTAAAAAAATGGATATGGGGCTTAATATTTATTTTATGGTTTTCTGTGGCTTTTGGTTTTTTTGCTGAAAAATGGCCGCTTTTAGGAGGTTTAGTTGGTTTTGAAATGAATGATTTTCTGCAAGACTATACTGGTAAAATTGGTGTACTACTTCTTTTAATTTTTGGGTTGATATTTATTTTAGTAAGGCTATTTAAATTTACTCCAGAAAGCACCTTACAATACTTTAAACAGAAAAAAGCTGCATTAACAGATGAGTTAAACAATTCTGGCGATGATGAAAATTCTTCTGCAAATGCTACAAGCAAACAAACGGCAGAAACAGTTGAAGAAGCTACTGTAGAAGAAACTCCTGTTGTTGTAGATACTTATACTCACAAAGAAGAAATACCTCCAATAGAAAAAGAAGAAGTACCTGCAAATGATGGTTTTGAAGTTACTGTTGCTGAGGATGAAGAAAACGTAGAAGAAAGCCTAAATATTGAGGTAGAAAAAATTACCGAAGAAAAAGAAGAAATAGATAACCTAGCAGACAAGTTAGTTGATGATTTTGGTGAGTTTGACCCTACTTTAGAGCTAGCAAACTACAAATTTCCACATATAGATTTGTTAGATCAACACGGAGCAGGTGGCGGAATAACAATTAACCAAGAGGAATTAGAGGAAAACAAAAATAAAATTGTAGAAACTCTTAAAAACTACAAAATAGGAATTGCACAAATTAAAGCCACTATAGGACCTACAGTTACACTGTATGAAATTGTACCAGATGCTGGTGTGCGTATTTCAAAAATTAAAAATTTAGAAGATGATATTGCATTATCATTAGCTGCATTAGGAATACGTATTATAGCTCCAATACCAGGTAAAGGAACTATTGGTATAGAGGTTCCTAACAAAAATCCTTCTATAGTATCTATGCGTTCTGTAATAGCAAGTACAAAATTTCAGAAAGCAGAAATGGAACTGCCAATTGCTTTTGGTAAAACCATTAGTAATGAAACTCTTGTGGTAGATTTAGCTAAAATGCCTCACTTGCTTATGGCAGGTGCTACAGGTCAAGGTAAATCTGTTGGTTTAAATGCTGTATTAACATCTCTCTTATATAAAAAGCATCCGGCAGAGGTTAAATTTGTATTGGTAGATCCCAAAAAAGTAGAACTAACGCTATTTAATAAAATAGAGCGCCACTTTTTAGCCAAACTGCCAGACTCTGAAGATGCCATTATTACAGACAATGCAAAAGTTATAAATACATTAAATTCTCTTTGTATAGAGATGGATAACAGGTACGAACTGCTAAAAGCTGCAATGGTACGTAACCTAAAAGAATACAATGCTAAATTTAAGGCTCGTAAACTAAATCCTAATGATGGACATATGTTTTTACCATACATTGTATTGGTAATAGATGAGTTTGCAGATTTAATTATGACCGCTGGTAAAGAGGTAGAAACACCTATTGCTCGTTTAGCACAATTGGCCAGAGCCATTGGTATTCACCTAATTATAGCTACACAAAGACCATCTGTAAATGTAATAACAGGTATTATAAAAGCCAATTTCCCGGCACGTATTGCGTTTAGAGTTACTTCTAAAATTGACTCCAGAACTATTTTAGATGCACAGGGTGCAGACCAATTAATTGGTCGTGGAGATATGCTTTACACACAAGGTAATGATGTTATACGTGTACAATGTGCTTTTGTAGACACCCCAGAGGTAGAAAAAATTACAGGTTATATAGGATCACAAAGAGCATATGCAGAGGCACTTTTACTGCCAGAATATGTAGGACCAGATGACTCTGGCACAAGTATTGATAATAACATAGCAGATCGTGATAAATTATTTAGAGAAGCGGCAGAAGTAATTGTAATTGCACAACAAGGTTCTGCGTCTTTAATACAACGAAAACTAAAATTAGGATATAACAGAGCAGGTAGAATTATAGATCAACTAGAAGCTGCCGGCATTGTTGGTCAGTTTGAAGGTAGTAAGGCAAGGCAAGTTTTAGTACCAGATATGTTGGCGTTAGACCAATTACTAGATAACGAAAAAAAATAACAATTAACAAATCATACAAAATGAAAAAATTAGGAGTTTTAGTATTCATATTAATAGCAAATGTTTCTTTTGCGCAAAATTCCGCTAAGGCAAAAGCTTTATTAGACCAAGTTTACAATAAAGTAACTAGTTATAATAATATTTTTGTGGACTTTAAACATTCACTTAATAACAGTGAAGCCAATATAAACAGAGAAACCAGAGGTGATGTTACCTTACAAGGTGAAAAATACTTGTTTAACTACCTAGGATCTATGCAATTGTTTGATGGTAAAAAAGTATACACCGTTGTTCCTGATAACGAAGAGGTAACTATAGAAGATAAGTCTATAGATGATAACGCTATAACGCCATCTAAAATGCTAACTTTTTATAAAACAGGCCATAATTATGCCTGGGATAAGTTGCAGACTATAAACGGAAGAAAAATTCAGTATATAAAATTAATTCCTATAGATTCTAATTCAGAAATTAAATCTAGACTTTTAGGTATAGATGTAGAAACAAAACACATTTACAACCTTATTGAAACAGGAGATAATGGCACAAAAACCACAATTACTGTTAATTCTTTTAAAACAAATCAAACTTTATCAAAAAGCTTATTTACTTTTGACTTAAAAAAGTACGAAGATAACGGGTACTATATCATAAGAAATTAAGCCATTGAAATTATTAGATCGTTACATTCTAACAAAGTTTCTTTTTAACTTTTTCAGTTCGTTTGCAATATTGATGTTAATCTTCATATTTCAAACGATCTGGTTGTATATAGGAGACTTAGCAGGTAAAGGATTAGACCTAGAAATTATAGGTAAGTTTATTTTTTACTTTATGCCAAGTTTAATAGACAAAGTATTGCCTTTAACGGTAGTACTTTCCTCTATTTTAACCTTTGGTACACTAGCAGAAAATTATGAATTTGCCGCTATGAAAGCCTCTGGTATTTCTTTACAGCGTGCAATGCGTACAATAATAATTTTTGTTTTGTTCCTTGGTGTTGTTGCCTTCTTTTTTGCAAACAACGTTGCCCCTGCTGCAGCTCATAAAATTTACAACCTTAAACGTAATATTGGTAATGTAAAACCAGCTGCAATTATAGCAGAAGGTATTTTTAGTGATTTTGAAGGAATGAATATTAAAGTTGATAAAAAGTCTGGTGAAAACGACCGCTTTTTAGAAAACATTATTATCCACAAAAAATCTAACAATGTTATTAGTAATGTTGTTATTAAAGCAAAAAAAGGAGAATTAGTTAGTAGTGAAGATTCTGATATTGTACAACTTATACTTAAAGATGGTAATTATTATGAAGACGTACAATCTAAAAATAGTAAAACCAAACTAAAAGTACCTTTTGCTAAAGCTAAGTTTAATGAGTATATCATTAACATACAGCTTACAGATATGAGCGATCAGGATTTAGAAGAAGACCGTAATGTAGATACTGAAAAAATGAAAAAAGTATCTAGACTTATTGTTGATATAGACTCTATAAGAAACGACAATATAAAAACCATAAAAGCTTTTTCTAAAAATATATCTATTAGAGCAGGTGCTTTTAAATCTGATTACGGTTACAAAAAGCCAAAACCTATGTTAGATGAAGCTTCTAAAAAAGAAACTCCAAACAACAAACAAAAAGAGGTTGTAAAAGATACAGTTACCTACACAGGAGACATTGCTAGTTTATATAATGAGTCTATGCAATTGCAATTGTACAGCTCAGCACATAGTGCAACTACCAATGTTTTAAGTTCTGTTTCTGCAAGAAAAAAAGAGTTAGACATAAAATATCAGCGTTACAACATACATATTTTAGCCCTGCATAGTAAATATGCTTTGGCTTTTTCTTGTATCATTTTATTTTTTGTTGGTGCGCCTTTGGGTGCAATTATTAGAAAAGGCGGTATGGGGTTACCAATGGTAATTGCCATTATACTTTTCTTGGCCTACTACTTTTTAGGAGTATTTGTGGGCAACTCTGCTAAAGTTGGCAAAATACCACCTGCACTAGCTGCTTGGATACCTACACTGGTTATGCTACCACTAGGTGTATTTTTAACTATAAGAGCAACAAATGATAAAGGCTTAATTACTTTTGGCGATATCATTTACCTAATAAAAAAACAGTTTACTAAAAATTCCAAGACTAAAACTAATGGAAAATAAAATACAGTTAAATACAATTGAAGAAGCAATAGAAGACATCCGTAAAGGAAAGGTTATTATTGTTGTTGATGATGAAGACAGAGAAAATGAAGGTGATTTTGTAGCTGCTGCAGAAGCTGTAACACCAGAAATGATAAACTTTATGGCCACTCACGGTCGTGGTTTAATTTGTGCTCCTTTAACAGAAGGTCGTTGTAAAGAGTTAGGTTTACACGTAATGGTAACCAACAACACAGACCCTATGGAAACTGCTTTTACCGTTTCTGTAGATTTAAAAGGAAAAGGTGTTACTACAGGAATCTCTGCAGGAGATAGAGCTGCAACAGTTAAAGCATTTACAGAAAATGAAACTAAAGCACAAGATTTAGCAAGACCAGGACATATTTTTCCGTTAATTGCCAAAGAAGGTGGAGTTTTACGTAGAACAGGGCATACAGAAGCTGCAATTGATTTTGCTCGTTTAGCAGGATTTAAACCTGCTGGTGTTATTGTTGAAATAATGAATGAAGATGGCTCTATGGCCCGTTTACCTCAATTGATAGACGTTGCCAAAAAGTTTGATTTAAAAGTTGTTTCTATTGAAGCTCTTATTGCTTACAGAATGGAGCACGACAGCCTTATTGAAAAGAAAGAGCAATTTACAATTGAAACTCGTTTTGGAGAGTTTAGACTGCACGCTTACCAACAAACTACTAACGACCAAGTACATATTGCACTTACCAAAGGTAGCTGGAATAAGGATGAACAAATACTTACGCGTATAAATTCTACCTTAGTAAATAATGATATTTTAGGTACGCTTACCAATAATCCTGATCAGAAATTAGAGGATATGTTTGCAGCAATTAATAAAGAAGGTAAGGGAGCTATGGTTTTTATTAATCAAGAATCTCAATCTCTTAATTTATTAAACAGATTATCTCAACTTAAAAAATTACAAGGAAACGGCTTAGTAAAAGCCCCTAAAGTAGATATGGATAGTAGAGATTTTGGTGTTGGTGCACAAATTTTACACGATTTAAATATTAGTAAAGTAAAACTACTAACAAATACTACACAGTCTAGACGTGTGGGTATTGTTGGTTATGGTTTAGAAATTATAGATTACGTTAAGTATTAATTAACTTAACCACTACAAATAAAAAATCCCTTAAAACTAAGTTTTAAGGGATTTTTCTATTTTTAATAATCTGTAATAAATTATAATACAGATTTTATAGCTTTAACCATATTAGCAGCTCTTTGCTCTACCTCTTCTTCGGTCCATCCTAATTTAACCAAACAAGAAATTGTTCTACTAATCCATTGGTCTGACTTAGAAAAGTCTGACTTGCTATAGTCTGGCAATTGTTCTTTAACTTCATTTGGTAATTTACCTAAAGAAGTTAAGTTAGTTAAGTGAGCCCATTTTTTGTAATAATGCCAGTTATTAGCATACCAGTAAAAACAAGCGTCAACACTGTGTTCACCTAAAGCTTTGTGTGCTTTTCTTGTCTGTTCTTCTGTTGGTAAAAATATAGATAAGAAAGAGTAATTTTCTTCACCACCTTCTGGTACTGCTCTAAACGTTACTTCTGGTATTGTAGACAATGCATTGCGTAAAATAGTATATGTTTTTTTCTGTATTGCAATAAACTCATCTAATCTTTGCACCTGAGCTACACCAACAGCAGCGTGTAATTCTGATATTCTGTAGTTGTATCCTAAAAACGGGTGATCTTCTGCTCCCCTATCTTTTCCAATATGATCATGACCATGATCTGAATAATGATCAGCATTTTTGTAATACTGCTCATTGTTAGTAATTACAGCACCACCTTCACCACAAGTTATTGTTTTTACATAATCAAAAGAAAAACAACCTAAATCTCCATAACTACCTAAAGGTTTACCTTCATACGTACCACCAATTGCTTGGCAAGCATCTTCTAATAACAATAAATTGTGCTTATCACAAATGGCTTTTAAAGCACTTAAATTAGCCATAGAACCACACATATGTACAGGCATAACTACCTTTGTTTTTGGTGTAATTGCTTTTTTTACCGCTTCTGGATCTAGTGTTAATGTATCATCTACATCTACTAAAATAGGTACAGCACCTAAAGCTAAAATAGACTCAAAACTAGCAACAAATGTAAAAGTTGGCATAATAACTTCATCACCAGCACCAATACCTGCACTAGCCAACGCAACAGTTAATGCTGCTGTACCACTACTAACTAATTGTGCGTAACCTACTTCCATTCTTTTTGTTAAGGCTTCTTCTAGTTCTAATGCTTTCCATTGGTCACCACGCATACCGTCAAAACCATAACGCATTAAAACACCTGAGTCTAGTACTTTTTGTACTTCTGCTCTTTCCTTATCTCCAAAAAATTCAAATCCTGGCATATTGTATATTTTTCTTGTTTTTTATTCTTTCTAATGCTATTAAAACAATAGCTTTAATTGATTTGTAAAGTTAGCAATTTTAGGCAATTTCTATCACACTTTCTACAGTCTCTTTACGTACTTTTTTAAAGGTTGCAAACACATCATCATCTGCCCTAATACCTATTGGCATAGTTAATACAGATGCTAAATTTAATTTTTGTAATCCTAAAAGTTTATCGTACTCGGCAGGAATAAAACCTTCCATTGGGCAAGCATCTATTTCTGTAGCTGCACAAACGGTTAACAAATTACCTAAAATAAGATAGGCCTGGTTGGTTGCCCACTGCGCTACTTCATCACTAGTTTTTTTACTAAAACTACCAATTAATTGCTGTTTAAACGGATCTAAAATATCATTACTAGTGCCTCTAACCTGCTGTACACGTTTAAAGTAGTTGGCAATATAATCTGCATTTATAGTAGTTTCTCTGCACAATACCAAAACGTGAGACGCCTGTGCTACTTGTTGTTGATTGTATGAGCTTACCGCCAATTGTTGCTGCAATGCTTTATTTTTAACAACTACCATTTTTATTGGCTGTAAACCGTAAGATGTAGCTGTTAAATTAAAAGCCTCTTTAATTGCCTCTATTTTAGCATCTGGTAGTACAATATTTTCATTAAATTTTTTAACAGCGTAACGCCATTCTAACTTTTTAATAATCTCCATTTTTCATCTATTGCATTAAAAAAACCAAAGTTTAACAGCCATAACAATAATCATTAGCATTAAAAACTTTTTTATAAAACCATCACCTTTAGCTACAGATACTCTACTTGCTACCCAAGCACCAGAGCCATTACCAATAGCTAAAACAAGGCCTATTTCCCAAATTATTTTATCGTAGTAAATAAACACCGCTAGCGCAGCTAACGTATAAATTAAAACTACTGCTACTTTTGTTGCGTTTGCACGTACCAGCGTCATATGATTAGCATAATGCAAAAACAAAATAATAATAAAACCTAAGCCTGCGTTAATAAAACCACCATAAACACCAAAAAAGAAAAAAGCAATTATACCTATCCATAAATGCTTGCCTGTTATACGTTCTTGTATGTCTTCAGCCTTTAATTTTGGTTTAAATATTATAATTAACAATACAACTATCATTACAATAGCTAGTATTTTATTAAAAGTTTCTCCGCTTACTTCTACTGCTATATTTGCCCCAACAATAGAGCCCAACATTGCAGATATGCCTAGGTAAATATTAAACGGAAATGTACTTACACCCTTACTTTTAAATCCTGCTACGCCTAACATTGACTGTATTGCTATAGCTACTCTATTGGTACCATTAGCAACACTTGGCGGTATACCAAAAAAGATTAAAACCCCTAATGAAAGTAGTGAACCACCACCGGCTACTGTATTAATAAAACCTACAATAAAGCCTACTGCTATTAATAATAGGTAATGATACCATTGATCCATAGCGTACAAAAATACGGTTTTATGGTGTTTTTATATAGATTTTGCATAATTAGTGATTTAAAATTATAAAAATAACCCCACTCAACACATTACCGTACAACAATTTTATATGCAATTTTACTATGTAACCAACTAACTATCAATTGTTTTGCATTTAAGTATAATTATACTATTGCATCAATGTTGCATTAAAGCAAAATAATAATATATTTGCACTTTAATTAACAAAACTAAGTTGCAACAACAAAAAACTGTAACGGTTATTAATGAAAATATATCAGTTTAAAAATAGTATTACATATGTGTTGCTTGCTTTTTTTATTGTCATAAAAATTGCAGGACTACATTCTATATCTCATATTAATGAGCATACTGTAGATGGTGACCATCATGAATGTACTATTTGTGATTATATAAATACCCATAACACTATACCCGTTGTACCTACACAGGAAGCATATACTAAAACCTGTATTACAACTTACAATCCTGTAAAAAAAATACAAGTAAGCTATAACAATCAGTATTTTAAAACAGAAAGTAACACACTACTATTCTCTAGGCCTCCTCCTCTTTTTAGCCTCACATAAACCTTTATTGTTTGGTATTTAGGTGTAATAAAAATTAAATTACATACAGAATTGATTCTACATTATTTGCCTTAATACCAAACAACTACAAAAAAGTGTATACCCTTATTGTCTACAAGGCTTGTACACTAAACATTATTAAAATTATATAACAGCTAATTATGCTTTATAAAATGCTGAGTATATGCTTATTTATTAGCGTATGCTCTATTGCAACTGCACAAAATTCTTTTAAAATTAAAGGAATTGTGCTAGATGCCAACACTTTACAACCTGTAGAAGGTGCTAATATTATTGGAGATCACCTATTTGCAGTTTCTTCTTCTAAAGGTGAATTTACCATAGAAGATAATAAAAAACAAGCTAGTTCTTTTACCGTATCTCACGTTGGTTACAGCACAAAAGAGTTTACTGTTATCCCTAAAAATACACAGGAACGCATTAAAATTTACTTAAAAGAAACTTCTACTGTTTTAAACGAGGTTAAAGTTGTTGGTACTTACCATAATAAAGACAAAGAAACACCTATGGTTACGCAAACGGTTACCAAAAAGTTTCTTAACAATAACAGAGAAAACAGCTTAATGCAAACATTGAGTAAAATACCTGGCATAAGCACTATAAACATTGGCTCCGGACAAAGCAAACCTGTTATAAGAGGACTTGGTTTTAATAGAGTTGCGGTTGTACAAAACGGAATAAAACACGAAGCACAACAATGGGGCAATGATCACGGATTAGAGATAGACCAACAAGGAATTGAAAATATACAAATTATAAAAGGTCCGGCTTCATTACTTTTTGGATCAGATGCTATTGCTGGTGTGGTTCATATTCAACCAAATAAAGTCCCATTACAAAATTCTTTTAATGGCGAAGTAAATATTCTTGGAGAAAGTAATAACGACTTATTGGGCATTTCAGCAGGTATATCAGCTAGAAAAGAAAAATGGTTTTACCGTACTAGAGTAACGTACAGAGATTATGGTGACTATAAAGTACCTACAACTAAAATTAACTATGAAAATTACGTTTTTGAGCTTCACAATAATAATTTAAGAAACACTGCCGGCAGAGAAGCTAACGCTAGTGTTAGTATTGGCTACGTAGACAATACCATAAAAACGGAAACACTATTTAGTAATGTAAATGCTAAAAACGGATTTTTTGCAAATGCACATGGCTTAGAAGTTAGAACGTCTAAAATAGATTATGATACCTCTAACAGAGACATAGATCTTCCGTACCATAATGTAAATCATTTTAAAATTAGCAATAATACTACGGTAAACACCGGTAATCACGTATTGCATTTTGATCTTGGTTTTCAAAATAATAAAAGAGAAGAACACTCAGAGCCTATTCCGCATGGGTATATGCCCAAGCCGCCAAATACTAAAGAACGTGTTTTTACTAAAAACACCTACTCTTTAAATGCCAGAGATGCATTTAATATTAACAACAAGCATAATGTTGTTGTGGGTGTAAATTTAGAGCACCAAAAAAATACTATTGGTGGTTGGGGATTTTTAATTCCGGAATATAGCCGTTTTACTGCTGGTGCTTTTGGCTACAATCAATATAAAATAAATAAAAACTGGCACATTTTAGCTGGTGCTAGGTATGATTATGGCGTTCTTAAGACTAACGCTTATAACGATTGGTTTAGATCTACTGTAAAAAATGAAGATAATACCACTTCTCAGGTATACTTGCAAAGAGCAAAAAACAAAACACTAGATTTTAAAAATATAAGCGCTTCATTTGGTGTTAGTCACATTAAAAACAACACCACGTACAAAGTAAACTTAGGCAAAAGTTTTAGAATGCCACTTGCTAACGAGTTGGCTTCAGACGGTGTAAACTACCACATGTATAGGTTTGAGAAAGGTAATCTTGACCTAAAACCAGAGGTTGCTTATCAACTAGACCTAGATATAAATCACACTAAAAAACAGTTTAGTTTAGGCATTAGTCCTTTTCTTAATTTATTTGAGAACTACATCTATTTAAATCCTACCTCTAATTATTTTGAAACCTTACAAATTTACGAATACACACAAAGTAAAGTTTTTAGAATTGGTGGCGAACTTAGTGCTAGCACTACTGTTATTAAAAACCTAGAGTTGACAGCATCTGCAGAATATGTGTACTCCAGACAAACAAGCGGATTAAAAAAAGACTTTACACTTCCGTTTTCGCCTCCTTTATCTGGACTCTTTTCTGCGAGCTATAAAATTAAAGATTTTTCAGTTTTTAAAACACCTGCAATTAACGCGGACTATAGAATTACTGCTGCACAAGAAGATATTGTACCACCAGAGCAAACAACAGACGGTTACAATGTGCTACATATGTCATTTACATCAAAATTAGACATTTTTAAAAATAGTGCACCTATAGATGTACGGCTAAAATTAAACAACGTATTCAATACCACATATTACAATCACACTAGTTTTTATAGGCTGATAGACGTTCCTGAAGCTGGTAGAAACATTTCGGTGTCATTAACAATTCCATTTAAATAAATATAAACAACAATTAAAATTAAAAACAATGAGAACAAACATTAAAATGTCCAACTTTAAACTTTTAGCAATAGTTGCTTTTCTAGGACTCTTTTTACAATCATGTAGTAGTGATGATGACAGTAACTCTTTAAACGCGCCAATTATTACTGATTTTGAGTATGGTGAAGGTGGTGATCATTCTACAGAACAATACGTTTATAAAGGATCTGACATTCATTTAGAAGCAAAAATTAATGCTGAAGCTACAGTAAAAAGTATTTCTATTAGCATTCATGCACACGACTTAGAAATAGGTGAAGATGAAGTTGACTGGGATTTTGAAAAAGTATTTACAGATGAAAAATACCTAGCAATAAACCCTACTTTTCACGAACATGTAGATGTACCTGCAAACATACCTGCTGGTGAGTACCATATAGAGTTGGTAGTTACAGATGAAGAAGGTAATAGTACAGAAATTGAAGGCCATATAGATGTTAAAGATCCTATTACTTTAGGTGAAATGTCTATTGATGAAAGCGTTGCTAGAGGAACAGATTTTCACGCAGAATTTATGATTAATGCTGTTAATGGCATACATAATATAACTGTAGATATTCATGCTCACGGACTTACTTTAAAAGACGGTGAAGTAGAATGGGATTTTGAAAAAGAATATTTAGAAAAGTACCATGAGAAAACTGAAGCAGAATTTCATGAACATATAGATGTACCTGCAACTGCACCTGCTGGTGAATACCATATGGTTTTTACTGTTGAAGATGAAGACGGTAACACCAAAAAATACGATACACATATTGATGTAACTGAGTAATAAAAAATACCGCATAGAGTAAAACACGCTATGCGGTTTTAAAATTCTTAAAAATGAAAATTACACTTAAATACGTCTTCTTTTTATCGTTGCTTGCTATTATTACTTCTTGTTCTAGTGATGACAGCAATGATAAGGATGAAGAAAAACCAACAATTAGTATTAATTATACTCAAGGTTTTCCACAGCCTTGTACGCTACTAAAAAAAGGAGAAACCTATAACTTTAGAGCGCAGGTTACAGATAATAAAGCTTTAGCTTCTTATAGCTTAGATATGCATCATAATTTTGATCATCACACCCATGATGATCAAGAAGGAGAGTGTAATTTATACCCTGTAAAACAAGCCGTAAACCCGTTTATTTATATGGAGAATTTTACCGTTCCAGAAGGTTCTACCAGTTATGAAATAAACGTAAGTTTAACAATTCCGGATGATATTGATACGGGTGATTATCATTGTGCTTATTCCGTTACAGATAAAACAGGATGGCAATCTAGAACATCTATAGACATAAAAATAGTAGATTAGTTTTGCTATAAATTGCTACTCAACTGCTTGTTAATTAAGTTAAAAATAGACGGTTTCTTTTTTTTGCATTCCAGTTGCATTATTTTTGTGGTATGGGAGTGATTAGAAAAACAAAATCGGTTAAAATTTTACTTGATGAATTTGATAAGAGTTCAGCGGCTATTTCTGTAACTGCTTTAATAGAACGTTTTAGCTCTAAAATGAATAAAACCACTATTTATCGTGTTTTAGACAAGCTTGAAGACGATGGCTATTTGCATTCTTTTTTAGGTAAAAACGGTCACAAATGGTACGCAAAATGCAACGGATGCTCATCTAGCAATCATTCAGATGCCCACCCTCATTTTCAATGTTCTAACTGTGGTAAGGTAGATTGCCTGCCTGCAGATGTTGTAATACCTAAAATTCCTAACAGAATTGTAGATGTTTCACAAGTACTGTTACAAGGTAAGTGTGAGCAGTGTTACTCATAAACAATTAATGTACTTAAAGTATATAAAAGAGGTAATTGTGATTATCTCTTTTTTTTGTTTTTATAAGTAGGTAGTAAATAAAACAATATTACTTATCCAAATGGTGCAACTCGTGTTAGTTTTACTTCTGTTTTCTTAAAAGTTGATTATGATACTGCACAAAGTGTGATTGAGTACATTATAATTACCTTTATTATTTAAACAAAGGTAATTTTTTGGTATATTTACCCT
The DNA here is from genome assembly GCF_000190595.1 of Cellulophaga lytica DSM 7489. Classification (NCBI taxonomy): domain Bacteria; kingdom Pseudomonadati; phylum Bacteroidota; class Flavobacteriia; order Flavobacteriales; family Flavobacteriaceae; genus Cellulophaga; species Cellulophaga lytica. The sequence goes on from NC_015167.1 coordinate 3,469,774, forward strand.
CGTTAAGACAACGCAAGTAATATTTACCCTTGTTTAAAATGGCGAAATTTTAAAAAAATATACCTTATAACAGTCTACCGCTATTACCACCTAAAACAACTTTAGAAACTACTAAAGTTTACCAATCTATATATTCTATATTTAGTTTGTATGCACTACATTAGTATACTACAATCATTAAAAGCAGAAATAATATGGGATTATTTTCATTCTTTAATAGTAAAAAGAAAGAAGAAAAAAAAGGTTTTGAATTTGTTACAGATTTTAAAAAACACTTGATAGACAACTTACTTCTTGTTAATCTACCAGTGGATTGGATACCTTATGATAGCGATAGGTTTAGAGCAAAAACAGATGATGGAATGTTACAAATGTCTCTTGTAAACTATCAGAATAATGGAAAAAACACTATCGAAATAAATAGTCAATTTTTTAAGGAATTAAAATTGGACTTGTATGATAATTTTGTAACCGAAGGTGAATATGAAGCTTATGATGACTTAAAAGTAACAGATTCATTCATAACCAAAAGTTTTAAGGTTGATGAAGAAACTCAATATTACTATACAACTGCCAAACACGTACACGGAAGGTTAATTATTACAGATATAATTGTTAGAGAAATTGGTACCTACAACAAAAAAATGCAACCATTACTCCAAGTAATAGGTAGTTCTATTGCTATAAAATAACTCTAGATTTACTTGATAACCAGAAAAAAGTTTTTTGTTTTAAATAGTTTTTACATTTACTAACTAAGCCAATCATAAATATTACCCACCAACTAATGAATCAAAATTTAGAAAATACCTATAACTTATCTAGCAGAAAAAGACGAATAGTAGCATTTATTATTGATCACTATATATTTTCATTTCTAATTACAAGTATTACTTTTTTATCTCTTGGATCAGACTTTATAAACGAAACTAATTTTAGTAATATTTTGTCTAAAATGTTACCAGTAATGGGTATTGGTTTATTTCTATATTTTTCAAAAGACGCTATAAAAGGCATTAGTCCAGGTAAATGGATTATGGGAATTATGGTTCGTGATGAAAATAACTCGTCTAATGTTCCTTCTTTTGGCAGATTATTTATTAGAAACTTATATTTAATTATTTGGCCTGTAGAATTTATAGTTCTTGCGACCAATCAACATAAAAAAAGATTAGGAGATAAAACGGCAAAAGCTATTGTAGTTAAAAACCCTAACAAACCAGCAAAACTACCTAGAATACTAGCATTAGTAGTAGCAGGATTTACATTTTTTATAGTTGTATTTTTCTTTGTTGGCTCTGTAATGAAAAATTCTGACGCTTATAAGATTGCTATTATTGAAATTGAAAAAAATGAAAAAATACAATCTGAAACTGGAGGTATTAAAGACTATGGTATAATGCCTACAGGAAGCATTAATATCACTAACGGCAATGGCGAAGCTCTACTATCAATAAAAGTAATTGGTAATGATAAAGATGTTAATGTAGATGTTTACCTAATAAAAGAGGGCAATGGTGAATGGGAACTAATAGAGCTTAGTAAACAATAAGAAAACTAATCTATCCCTATTACTGCATTTTGCAAATGCATAAATATTAAAACATTTTGCCTTAAATCAATAAGAGGATTCACTGCGTGCATCCCAGATAAGTATCCTTGGCAAGCATAAAACCTTAACAAACTACGTTTGTAGGTTTTTGTTTTTTAAACTACTTCTGAAATACAAACAAAAGGGATTACTACTCTATCCCTATTACCGCATTTTACAAATACATAAATATTAAAACATTTTACAAATGCCTAAATCTTAAATCAATAAGAAGGATTCACTGCGTGCATCCCAGGTAAGTATCCTTGGCAAGCATAAAACCCTAACAAACTACGTTTGTAGGTTTTTGTTTTTTAAAACTACTTCTGAAAATAAATTTTCAGCGTAGTTTTAAAAAACAAAAACCCGTAACTTTCGTTACGGGTTTCTTTTGCGGAGAAAGAGGGATTCGAACCCCCGGAGGTGTGACCCTCAACAGTTTTCAAGACTGCCGCATTCGACCACTCTGCCATTTCTCCAAGTGTCTCATAAGGTATTCCCTTAATGCGGGTGCAAATATAAGAACCTTTTTTTATTCTATAAAACTATTTTATGCTTTTTTCTGTAATTTTTATTGCTGTATTAGATAACTCTTTGTTTCTTAAAAAATTAGACGCTAAAAAAAATTACAAATTAACTTCTTGGTTTGCCAAGTTGCCTATCATATAAAACAATACTGCCCGCAACTGCTACATTTAAGCTTAAGGTAGATTTAAATTTTACTAAAAAGTGCGACTCCTCTATAGCTTCTTTGCTTAATCCGTGATCCTCTGCTCCTAACAGGTACACACAGCGTCTAGGATGCTCAAAGGTTTCTAAATCTACCGCAGTATCATCTAGCTCTACTCCTACTATTCTAGTGCCAACTGGTATGTTATTTTTAAAATCATTAAACGTATTGTAGTGGTAATATGGTATAGATTTTACCGCATTGTGTGTATCACAAGCTTGTTTTGCATACCTGTTGCCTATGGTAAAAATAAAACTAGCCCCTAAGTTTTGAGCTGTACGCCATAAAACACCTAAATTTTCTGGTGTTTTTCCGTTTTGTATGCCTATACCAAAGTATTCATTTACAAAATTATCATTCATACCGCAAAAATATTAAACTTTTGCTATTTTAAACAGCCATTTGGCTAGTTCTACAACTATTACATAGTCAAATTACTTTTTTATGGTATATTACCACTTTAACATATTATTATATTGTTTATGCACGGAAACAATTCTTTTACAAAACACCTAATTTTTAGGTGTATAGCAACACGCCTATGCGTTATTTTTAGTTCTTTATTTTTTGTTATTTCTTGTAGTTCTGGTGATGGTTCGTCCTCGGAGAAAAAAGACCCTACAGAAGACACACAGGCTGAAGAACAAGATGTTAACCAAGATAACAACACTAACAATAATGAAAATAGCAATGGTTTAAACGCCAATATGCCGCCTTCTACAAATTTTAATTTAGCTACCTGGAATATTAGTATTCCTATAGATGAAGATAACAATAACAAAGCCGATACCGTTAAGGAAAACGAACTTAACAATGGGTTTACTAATGACAATTACTTTTATACCGCAGCAGATGGTGGTATGGTATTTAAATGTCCTATAGATGGCTTTAAAACTTCTGAAAACACCAAGTATACCAGAACAGAATTGCGAGAAATGCTACGCGCTGGCAATACTAATATAGACACACAAGGTGTTACTAAAAATAACTGGGTTTTTGGTAGTGCACCACAACAAGATATAACCAATGCTGGCGGTTATGATGGCGAATTACACGCAACATTAGCCGTAAACCACGTTACCACAACTGGTGACGATGACCAAGTAGGAAGAGTTATTATTGGCCAAATACACGCTAATGATGATGAGCCACTGCGTATTTACTACCGCAAATTACCTAATAACACTTTAGGGAGTATTTATATAGCACATGAAGAAAATGCTGCTGCCGAAACCTATTACGATCTTATAGGTAGCCGTTCTAAAAGTGCAGCCAACCCAGAAGATGGTATTGCTTTAGATGAAAAATTTAGCTACAGTGTAAAAGTTACAGGCAATAATATGTGGGTTACCATTAACAGAGACGGCAAAGATGCTATTGAACAATTTGTAGATATGACCAACAGTGGTTACGATGTTGGCGGACAGTATATGTATTTTAAAGCTGGCGTGTACAACCAAAACAATACCGGTACTGCTACAGATTATGTACAGGCTACTTTTTATAGCTTAGAGAGTGGGCATAGTGAATAAGGAGTTATTTTCTTAATTCTAATAATTTTAAAATAGATTCTCCTACAGTTGTAGATAATTCTCCGTTTTCATTTAAAACAGAAACATAACCCAATTTACATTGATGATCTATTTCTGATGCTTCATTTGTATTATAGAGGGAATAATCATCTGTTTTATAGGTTTTAAATGAGTTATTCCTGAAATTACCAGGATATAACAAAAGAGCTTTTTGGGCGTCCCAGAAACGACAGTAGGCATACATTTGACGCAAATCACCAACTGAAGCAGAACTTTTTTGAGGTCTTTTCCATTTAGTATCAATAATAAAGGCCTTATCTCCTGTTCTTAAAACAATATCTGGTTTTAAATAATTGGCTCCCCAAAACGATTTTGTTTCTTGTCCAGAAATATCTATTCCGCTTGCTTCTGATATTTCTTGCAACTGCTTTAAAATATAAGTTTCCCAAAGCTCGTTCATATCAAAAAGTAAAGACAACATTTTTTCTTTGCCACTGGCAATATCTGGCGAATAGTTTAAAATAATTAAACGTGCTAACTCTAAAGCATAACTATATCCATTAGACTTTCTGTTTAATTGTATTGTATTTAACTCCTTTGCAGTTATAGTTTTATTAGCTACTTCCGGAAAATTTAATTGTATTCTATTGGCTAAATCTTGCAGTCTAGAACCATTTGTAAAAAGAGATACAATACCTAATGCTTTTTGTAGCACTTGATGTAGTAAATGATCAGCATCATATACTTGGTGTTTTGTATAAAAACGTTCCTTGTGTATTATATTACGACGTAAATGACCTGCAAACTCTAGCTTGCCCTTTAATGCTTTTGTATTTTTAGTCTCCTTTCTATATTGCTTAATAAGTCCTTTACGCATCAGACTTTCTACTTCTAACAAGTAAAGTTCAAAATAGACCTCCAAAAGGTTTAAGTGCTTTCTTTTTACATTTGCTGCTCCAGTAGATTTTGCCTTTAATTTACCACAAGATTGAAGCATTTTTAACAGAACTCCCTTCCATTTAGCGTCATCATCGTCTCTATCTGCTTTAGGGTTGATTTCTATTGTTAAACCATCTACTTGGATAACCCCAACATATTGGTTAAATTTTATACCTTTTGCTATAGGCTGAAAATAAGTACCGTTATGGTACTCATTTAATCTTAAAAGCGCATCTAAATGAGCTTGTTTAAAGCCTTGTTCACCAATAGTTAAGCGTTGGTGTTCAAAAACAGATATCGCCTTTAGAGTTTTCAAATTAATTATTATCGGTGTTAAAAATGTTTTTTACAGCTTCTATTATGTTTTCAGAAGTTACTTTCTTTAAGTGATACGTAGGCGTAATAAAATCTTCTTTACCTTCATATTTAAAACTTGAAAAATTGAGGTCTTTATTCTTTTTTTCCTCAACAAAACCATCTCCTAAAACCAAACCTATTTTTCCATAATCGCCATAAAAATACTCTTGTAGTAAAGGCACTATTTTATTATTAAAAACATTAGCTAATTTCTTTTTTTTATCTAATCCAATAAAGTAAGAGTGCCCAATAGTGTGGTCTCTATCTATTAACAAGGCTATACGTTCATTAATTGTTTTTAAAACATCAGCTAACTTTATACCATCTACTTCTTCACTCTTAATAACATTATAGTTAGGCATCATTTCCTTAAACTCAAACCTACGTCTTAAAGCTGTATCTAAAGCCTCTACAGATCTATCTGCGGTATTCATAGTACCATAAATATCTAAATTTTTTGGCACACTAAATTCTTTTTTAGAATATGGCAATGTAATACTCATTTCATTTTTGGTGCCTTTTCTTTTATCTGTCTCAATAAGGGTTATTAATTCTCCAAAGATTGCTGAAACATTCCCCCTATTTACTTCGTCTATAAAAATAGCATATCTTTTAGATGGATCATTTTTAGCTTTAATACATAAATCTTTAAATATCCCATCTTCAATTCTATAGCCTAAATCACCTGCTTCCTCAATATTTTCAGGAAGAATTGGTTTTATACCTTCAATAAAGTCTTCATAAGCAAAGGATTGATGAAAAGTAACAAAATTATAGTGCTTAACAACTTTATCTGGATCTGGATTGTAGTTTTCTACTGAATCTCTAAAATCATATAGTTCAGGAGTCAACTCCTTTACTTCTTCTTCTAAAATTTCCCAATAAGAATCTTCCGTTTTATTAAAAATTAGAGGTTGTTGTCTACTAGACACATTTACGTGTTTACACTCATTAACTGTATGACTTTGCAATTGCCCCCAAAGTGTTGGTCTTATTGTTTTAGAGTTTGATAAGCTAGCTTTTTTCTGAACCCACTTATGCTCAAAAATGTTAGTTACTTTAGATTTACCTAAATCTAATAGAGCTATAGCAATTACCTGCCACCAAGAACAATTACCTACTACTGTTTCAAAATGTTGTTCTTTGGTAATTGATGTTTGTTTGGATGTATACTTTTCAAACAATTCATTTTTAAAAAAGTATGTTTTTCCTGTTCCTGGAGGACCGTATAATATTTGGTTAATAGGTTTAAACTCTTTGTTGCTTTTTGTGCTAATTATAGATTCTTCATTTAAAAAATCTATAAAGGATTTTACAGATGCAGAATAAAAGCCACTATTACCATAAGAAGGAGCTTTTTCGTAATAATATCTACCACTCTCATTTCCTTGATGTTTTATTAAATCTTTGTATAATAATGTAAGGGACTCTATATCGTTTTCTAAATAAATATCTTTGGCTAAAATTTCATTTAAAATTTCAATGGCTCTTAAGTAAGAATTAACTTTATTACTCTTTTCATTTCCTTTTAACCAATTAGAATATTTTTCCCTTATTAAAGTTGATTGATCAGTTTTAGAATGCTTTGTTGGTGCAGTTTTAAGACGCTTTTTAAGCTTGTTTAGCATTTTATTAAACTCATTTGTTGTAAACCTGTAACCTTTAAATTCTGGATTATCTAATTTAATTTCTGCAATTGCATTATTTACAGCAGGTATTAAAATATTTAATTCTTTGTCTACATCAACTAACATAGTTTCTAAGGATGTATAACTACTTTTTATTTGCTTTGTATGAAGTATTAGTTTTTTATTTTCATCAGGACTTATATAGGAAAAACCTATGGAACTTTCAATAGATTTTTTTACTTTGAGCAAAAGTTCTATGATAGATTTATTTTGAAGATCGTTGTAATTTTTACTCTGTACAAACTCAAATCTGTAACTATATGTATCTTTTGAGTAACTAAAAATAAGGGTTATACAACCACCCGTTGACCCTGGGTAACCACCTGTTGGTATATTCCAAAAGGTCATTCCAAAATATTTTGATTTTTCCCTACCAATAAAATAATCTTCCTCTGCCCCTTTAGAACCTTTTTTCCTTAAAGAAAACGTAAAATCAGAATCTTTTTTGTGTTTTTGAATTAACCATTCAAAAACTGCCTTTTCATATTCTTTGTAGTTAATCATAAATAATAGTATATTATTTTTTAAACTCTAACTCCTCATAACAGTCAAAAAAATGATTAGCATTTACTACAAAATTTTTTAATTCTTTAATTTTATACAAAGGCTTATCAATATCACCGCTACGGTAAGCTAAATCTTTACTATGTGCTAACCTGTTTTACTGCTTCTATATTTTTTTTAAATTTATCCGACACTAACTTTTTTGAAGCAGCAAAAAGCAGTAAGTCATTTAAATAAAAGCTTTGAAATTCTACTAAATCTTTACGCTTTTTTATGAGTTGCTCTCACTTCTCATTATTACTTGGCATACATTGATTATATATGTTTTACCAAAATTTGTTGGTGCTTCCTTTTTCTTGCATCCAATTCAATAATGAATTATTAGTTTCTCCTACAACAATCAAGTACTCTCTTAACATGCGTTCAATATTGTAACTAGCTTTGTAAAACTCTATATTTAAAAAATCATTATTATAATCTACAATGTGTACACTCCTTTAATAATATCTTCCTCAATCACAAACATAACTTCATCATGATCACCATTTTCAAATTTATTTATGGTGTTTTCATCAAATAGCCGGTTAAAAGGATGACATATAAGGTTATCTGTTAAAGGTACTTTAGTAAATTTATTTTCATTTAATTTATAAATAGTTTTTCTGTCTGCACCTGGTAAATGAGATATTCCATTCTTTTCACAAAACGCTATTAAGCTCTACTCTTTTCCCTTATCATAAAAGATAAGATCTTTAACATATATATTTGAAATTGTAGCATACTTTACAGATTCTATCATTACATAATACTTTTACAAATCTCCCTTAAAAGCTTGATCTAACAAACTGCTCTTTAAGGCTTTTAAATGATTTAGTTTTTGGTTTTGGGTTTCCAGTACTTTTGATTGTAATTCTAAAATACCATCTATTCTTTTAGCAGCAATTACCTGGTCCTCTCTTTTGAGCATTGGTAACTGCATTGCTCTTACTTCCTTTAATGTAACCCTTGGTCTAGTTGAACCTTGAGTTTTACTTTTTAATTGTTTTATAAAAAATTCTGAATTTATTCCTGCAACTACATAAGGTTTGTAATGTTTACTTTCATCAATTCTAATTCTGATAATATCTGATGAGATTACTCCTCTATCAACTCCATGGACATCTTCCACAACACAACATTTACCCAAAGGATCTCCTAGTTTTGTCATAACAATATCTCCAGAGATATAAGAATGACTTGAAAGAAATTCTGCTTTCTCTTCAGTTACAAACATTATGTTTTTCTCTTTAAAATTAAATCTATCAACGTTTTGAAGTCTAATTATAGGATAGCCTTTATCGACATATTCTGATGCTTTAAGATTAGAACCAAATGGACCACCAACCATATCCTTTTTCGGATTTTTACAAAAAGTCATTAAAGGTTTATTATATTTCTCCAACCTCCCAAACTCCTCATCCAAAACACTCCCCATCAAAGCCTGCGTATGTGCAATATTGTCTTCCAACAAACCAATAGCTTTATCTATTTTGGCAAATAAACCATCTAATTTAGCAACGATGCGTTGTTGTTCTGCTAATGGTGGTAATGGGATTTTGAGGTTTCGAGCTGTACTAATAGTTAAGGTTCCGACAGTTGCACCAGAGGATTTTTTGTTGATTTGATTTTTAATTAATCTTGTTTTAAAAGCATATTCAATAAACCTAGAATCAGTATCACTTTTCTTTTCAAACCATAAAACAGAGGCATCTTTAAAGTAAAACTTATCCGATTTCTTAACTAAATAACATTGACCTAAAGTACCAACAGCGGAAATAATGATATCATCCTCTTTTGGAAAGCCTCTATCCTTAGTGTATTGGTCATACAATTTTTCAGAAATAAATAATTCATTATTTACAAAACCATTTTGAGCAAGTTTCACAACTTCTCTTGCTCTATAAAAAGGAACCCCTTCAGTTTTCCAATCTGATTTTAACACTCTCTTACTTGATTTGATTTCAAATAAATTCGATAAATTTTCTTCTTCCCACTTACCCATCAATCAACTGTTCTATTTGGTTTAGTAATGTGTTTATTTCGGTATCATTTTGCTTAATCGCAGTTAATAGCTCTTTTGGGCTTTGGTGTATTACTTCAACTACTTTGTGTGGGTTTTTGGCGCTCAGGTCGAAGTCTTTTATGTCTGTAACGTTTACTGTCCAATCGTTGCACTCGTTACCAGTCTTAGCATTGGTTGCATTACGTTTTTTTGGGTTGTGAAATAGGTGTACAAACTCTTTAATATGCTCGTAAGCAATCGGCTTATTTTTGGTAAGCTTGTAAGGTGGTGTTACGTCGTAATACCAAATATCACTGGTTGCACCTTTTCTATCAAAATATATAATATTGGTTTTTACACCACTATAAGGCAAAAACACACCAGATGGTAAACTTACAATAGTATGTACATTAAAGTTTTCTAGCAAGGTTTGTTTTACTTTGGTAAAGGCATTATTGGTTTGAAACAATACCCCTTCTGGCACTACAATTGCTGCCCTACCTTCTAGCTTTAGCATTTTCATAAAATGCTGCATAAAAAGTATTTCGGTAGCGTTACTTTCTACAGGAAAGTTTTGTTGTATTTGCTTTTTCTCTTTCCCGCCAAAAGGTGGATTTGCTAAAATAACATCGTGTCTGTCTTTTTCTTGATAATCGCGTATATTTTGGGTTAAGGTATTACCTTTATATACGTTTGGACTTTCTATACCGTGGAGAATCATATTCATCATACCCATTACGTAACCCAAACTGGTTTTTTCTTGCCCGAAGAAGGTGTCGTTTTGTATGGTTTCCCAATCTTTTGCAGAGAGTTTTTCTTTTTTATCGCCAGCAGTTAAGAAATCGAATGCTTCTACCAAAAAACCACCAGAACCAACAGCTCCATCGTAAATGGTATCGCCTACTTTAATGTCTGTAGTTTCTACCATAGCTTTAATAATGGCTCTTGGTGTGTAAAACTCACCAGAATTTCCACCATCACTACCCATGCTTTTTAGTAAGTTTTCGTACACTTGAGATAGCTCAAACAACTCATCACTACTCTGGAAATCTAAGGCATCTATAATATCTAAGACTTCACGTAAAGTATGTCCGCTTGCAATACGGTTATCTAAATACTCAAAAATGGCACCTATTTTATAGGTCAATGTTTTTGGGTCATTAGTCGTGCTTTTAAACGCTTTTAAATACGGAAACAAGGTATTGTTTACATACTCTATTAAATCGTCTCCAGAATTGGCACGTTTAACATCTAGTTTTCCGTTTTCATCTTTTGGGCACGCCCATTGGTGCCAACGTAAATCTTTACGTAGTACATAATTATAGTCTGTACCTTCTAAAAAGGCTTCGTCTGCTTTATTGTCTTCGTAATCGTTTAGGAACTTAAGAAACAGAATCCAAGAGATTTGCTCTGTGTAGTGCATAGCACCAGAAATACCATCGTCTCTACGAAGGATATCCGTAATTCTATCTATGTTGTTTTGTATGCTCATTTAGTGTTTTAATTTGTGTCTTTTTGCTAGCTAATAAGTTGTAGATAATTAAGGTACATTGCTTAATTAAGAAATATTAATTCCATATTTCTTCAATTTTCTAGGTAAAATATCATCAATGCTTTGTATATCTTTATCGTTAAGTTCAATTAAACTAAACCCCTCACGTGCATAAATCTCAAGTTTCTTTTTTTTACGCGCAGCATACTTTTCATTCTCTTCCAATCCCCAAAATTCAATAAAAACATTGCCTTTAAGTATATAAAAATCAGAAAGCACATCTTCATCAATACCTGGAAGCCTACGCTCATAAGCGTGTGCAATCCCGTTACGATATAAATAATCATCAATCATTGCCTCTGCTCTACTCCTAACTCTATGACCATCTTGTGTTCTGTAATCAGCAGAATATTTTTGTCTATATTCATCTACATCTGTATACTTCTCGTTAGAAGATAAATTATTTTCTTTGTAATTATTTCCTGTAGCAACATTTATAGAATCGAGAAAGCTCCTGTTTTTCAATATACTTTTATCCCAAATTACATAAGGTGATCCATTTTGGGCTTCCAATTCAATTCCTCCATTTTTAGAACCAAACTTAGTTACATTCCAACCTCCAACATTCGATTTCTCTATCCAACCTAATTCTGCCAAAATAGTATTTATTTTTTGAGCCGAAATACTAAATTCCTTTCCTATTGTTGAAGAGTTTATTTTATCTGATTTATTTATTTTTTGATTAATGTCAAGATTTATTGGCCACACTACATAATCTCCATATCTGGGGTTATATTTTGTATTTCCACCTGCAATTTTTCCTTCTTTTGTTAACGTCCAAATGCCTTCTTTTTTAATTAGCCATCCTTTTTTTTTAAATTCATTAAATAATTCTTTAGAATCTATTTCTCTTTCTTTAGCTAAAGCCGTCGTTGATACGTATTTCATTAATTATTTATTGCTTTTATTTTATATATTAAATACTGAAAACTCTTAACTTTTTAAGAGAATTCATCTTTACTTAATTCAGTTTAATTTTATCCTGCTCTATAAATATTTTCTTGTAGTTTATAATATGCACCTAAAAGTGTTTTCATATCACCAAAAGCAGTTTTGGCATCTTTAGGTGTACCCAGTTTCAGTTTTACTAAATCGCCTAGTTTGTCACGTTGTAACTCCTCAATACCATAATCTTCGTAATGTTTTAATATAAATTCTAAAAAATCACGAGCTTCTAGGTTTTTGTAAACTTCAAAAAATTCGGGTTCATCTTTAACAAATTTCACACGTTGTTTACGTGTTATTAAATTAGAATTGAAAGATATATGAGATAAGACATCAAAAATATCACATTCTTGTGTAGCAATCATATTTCGTAAGTCATTTAATTGTTCATTATCAAAACCTAAATCGCCTAATTGTTTTAGTAAATCTCCACGAGTATCCGGGTTAGACCAGATTTTACGTAAATGTTCTTCGTTTTTATAAATTGAAGGTAATTCCCCTATTAGTTTCTCTAAAAACTCACGAGCTGTTAATGGTTTTCCGTTTTCGTCAATATAACGCGTATCTATATCTGTTACTTTTAATTTTCGTCCATTGCTTAAAGAAATTATTAATTTTTCTTTACGCTCATAAGGTTCTCCTGGCTCGTTTACTTTTCGTGGTGGTCTTGTCTTTGGCCTCCCTCCTTTTCCTGTGGGGTCTACAGGTTCTCCATCCCAATCTTCATCATAAAACAAGTTGGTTGCTCCTACAAAATCGATGATGGTAAAAAAATCTTTACCATCAAATACACGTGTACCACGACCTATAATTTGTTTAAACTCTACCATAGAACCAATAGGTGCTGTTAAAACAATATTGCGTACATTTCTAGCATCAACACCAGTAGTCAACATTTTAGAAGAGGTTAGTATTACCGGAATGTCTTTATCATTATCTTGAAAAGCTTCTAATAATTCTCTTCCGTGTTTACCTTCGTCACTGGTAATACGTACACAGTAATTTATATCTGTAACTGTTTTGTATTTGTTAATGTAATCTCTTAAATCTAACGCATGATCTTGATTGGCACAAAAAACAATGGTTTTATCCATTTTACCTATTTGCTTTAAAATGGTTTGTGCTACTAATTCAATTCTTTGCTTTACAGTAATACTTTTGTTAAAATCATCGATTTCATATCGATCTTTTGTAATTTCTCCTTGCAAGATTTTGCTATCGTTTGTATGAATATATTCATCAATATTTGTAGTTACTCGTTTTACCTTGTAGGGCGTTAAAAATCCATCTTGTATTCCTTCTTTTAGGGAATACTCATAAATAGGCTTTCCAAAATATTTATAGGTATCAACATTGTCATCTCTTTTTGGAGTAGCAGTTAAACCCAAATGTATGGCAGGTTTAAAATGATCTAGAATCTCTCTCCATGATCCTGCTTCATTTGCACTTCCTCTGTGGCACTCGTCAATAACAATTAAATCGAAAAAGTCACTAGGATACTCTTTGTAAAAACCACCAATATCTTCACGTTCTGCAATGGCTTGATAAATTGCAAAGAATATATAGGCATTAGTTGGTACAACTCCATTACGTTTACGTACTTCTTCTCCATCAATCTTAATAACATCTTTTTCGTAAGGATTAAAAGTGTTAATAGCTTGGTCTGCTAGTACATTTCTATCTGCAAGAAATAAAACTCTTGGTCTTCTGCCGTTTCCATCTAGATTCCATTTTGCTGTTAAAAGTTTATGCACGATCTGAAATGAAATAAATGTTTTTCCTGTACCGGTAGCTAGGGTTAAAAGGATGCGGTCTTCACCATCAGCAATAGATTCCATTACCTTGTTTACCGCAATTTCTTGATAGTAGCGTGGACCAAAATTACCCGTTAATAAAAACGGAATTTTATGAAGTTTTTCTTTTAAGGCATTCTTTTTTCCAAAAAGCCTATTGTATAAATCTTGTGGTGTTGGAAAATTATCTACATAATCTCCCCTCCCCGTTTGTCTATTAAACTCATAAATTTGATCTCCATTAGTGGCATAAACAAACTTAATTTTTAACTTCTTTGCATAATCTAAAACTTGTTGTAGGCCTTTTGTTGGGTGATCACTAAGTTTTTTAGCTTCAATAATAGCCAAATTGGTATTATTATATTTTAATAAATAATCTAGAAATAAACGTTTACCTCTTTTATTGCCTAGTAATTTTCTACCATCAGTAAAATAATACTCTCTAACAATATGTACCGGTTCCCATTGACTATCAACTAATTTAGGATCTATAAAATTAGCCCTTGTGTCAGATTCTGAAATATGTTTGGTCATTGGTTTTAAAAAATAAAATCGGGGGCTAGTTAAACTAAAATTTAAATATACTTATTTACTATAAATTCTTACTCGTAAATATCCTAAAAAACAATATGCTTTTTTTACACATTTCCGTATTCCTGTAAAACAATACTACTAAAAAAAATTACAATTAACTGCTGTTATTTACTACACTAACAACTGTAATTGTAAAACTACTGTTGCTTAGTTTTAACCTAGTAATGTAAATTTATTTTACGTAATAACACTCCATTATTGTATAACTGGTAGTGTTTTGTTTATAAATGGCACCTAAATACATAAAACCTTAGAAAAAAAGGTTACAAAACAAAAAAGCCCAAAAAGGGCTTTTACAACTAAATTTATATAGGGTTGCTTTAGTGTTCTAAATTATGCAATGCTAGTATAGGCACATTTGTATTGTTACCCAGGTCTTTTACCATTGGGTTAGAGAATATACTGCCAAAAAAACTGTGTTTTTTGTTTACAAAGGCTATCATACCGCTATCTCTACTCTGCACAAAAGAACGTACACCATTATGCAGGTTTTGGTTGTATAGTTTATGGTGTGTATATGTAGTGGGCTCTAACAGTGTGTTTAGTAGTGCTTTGTTTTCTATTTGCTTAGTACTAAAATCTAAGTTTTTTTGGATGTACAATACGCGTATTGGTGCATTGGTTAGGCTTGCAATTTCTACTAAAACAGCCAATTCTGCCTTAGTATAGGTTGTTTTAAAACTGGTAGGAAAAACAATTTCTGATGGTGCTTTGTATGTAATATGCCCCGGAATGGCTAGTACTGGGCAACCTCTAACTTTTTCCATAGTTACTACTGCATTACTGCCTAAAATTAGGTGCTTGCTGTCTGTTTCTCCTCTTGTACCCATTACCACCAATGTAATAGTATTGTTTTTTATAGTGTTTTTTAGGTTGTCTGTAAGGTCGCCAATTTCTATAAGATATTTAAATGTATGGTTGGTGCTTGTAACAGTAAACGGAGGTTGAGTTTTTAATTCTTCCATCTTTTTTTCTGCTGCTTCTTTTGCTGCCGTTAGAGTTTGATCTACATTATCTACGCTTATAAGATTGCTTTTAGCATAACCTGGTACATAGCAAGAATGTAGTATAAAAAACTCACATTGCTCTTCTTTATATAGCTGAACGGCATAGTGTATTGCATTAGTAGAGTTTTTAGAAAAATCTGTGGGTAATAGTATCTTTTTTTTCATAACAACTGGTTTTTAACTGATTAAAATTTTAAATGCGTGGTACTAAAAATGCTATGTAAACGTGCTTAGTGTTTTAAAAACTAAAACACATCAACCTATAAAAAAACAAACCTAACTTTTACAATTATTGGTTGTAAACTACTAACGACTAAGGTTTTGTAGTACTAAAAATGGTATTTTAATTTGCAACCCTATTTCTTCTATAGTAGAGCTGTAAAGTATGTTTTCTAGGTAGGAGTGCCTGCGATTTACCATTACTAACATATCTATTTTGTGTGCTGCTATGGTATTATTTATACTTGCTGTTATGTCTGTACCAGAGCTATTTAAGTGACTAAAGCTATTGTCTTTAAATGTGGCATCTAAAAACATTTTATTGTCTAGTTGCCTGTATGATGATGGTTTAAAGTCTGACACATACAAGAAGTTTACCGTTGCACTATAGTTTTTTGCCAACGTACTTAGCAACTTTAACTCTCTGCGTTTATAGGCCAGCATATAGTCCGTAGGAAAAAGTATGTTTTTAGGGTACTCTCTGTGGTAACCTGCTGGTACTGCCAAAACCGGACACTCTACATATTTTATAACTTGTAATGTGTTGCTACCAAAGGTTATGTTACGGCTATTTGTTTTGCCTTTAGTGCCCATAACAACCAAATCTGCATTTTGTTGTTCTAAAATTTGATTTACCTCGTCTACCAAGCTGCCAAAGCAAGATACATAGGTGTATTTGTGTTTTGGATTAGGAGATGCTTCTAGTATTTCTGCAACTTCTTTTTGTAATGCTGTTTCTATTTTTTGTTGATAAGCATTTTTATATTCCTCAAAACCTTCCCTATCTAATGTAGTTGTGTTTTTATACACTTCATCTGCAAAGGCGTGTATTATTGTTATTTCGCTAATATCATGTTTAAATAAATGTATGGCATACATTATGGCATTCATAGCAGTTTCTGAAAAATCTGTGGGAATAACTATTTTTTTCATTACATAGTGGTTTTTAATTACACACTAATATAACCGCTAAACACCAGGTATAAAATGACTTATATCATACAAATGCATTTAAAAATGCACTAAATTTTAAGGATGTCTGTTGGTGTTTCTATTAAAATGGTAATATCACCTCTTACTGCAATGGGTTGCTTCATTATAGTAGGGTTGTGTTGTATCATTTTAATCCAATCGTTGGTAGAAAAGTTATGAGGCTCAAAATTTTTCTTGTATTCAGGGTGCTGCTGGTTTACCAAGTCTGCAACCGAGATCTGCAACCTATCTGCAAGCTCTATAATTTGTGTGCCTGTAAGTTTTTCTTTTAAAATGTCTACTTCTTGCACTATAAAACCTTCTGTTTTTGCATACGCTATGGTTTGCTTTGCCCTAACAGAATCTGAACTATAATACAACGTAATTTGCCTATAAGACGTAGCTATTTCTCCCATATTTTTGTATTTATATATTGCAGCTTACTTTTTAAGTATGGTGCTTTAATAGTTGTTTTAAACGCTCTAAATAGTCTTGCAGTGCCTTTTTGTTTAAATGCGAACTATGACTTTCTTTAAGTGTAGTTGGGTTTTCATTTAAATTACGATAAAGCTCTGGGTAATTGGTCTCTATCTCTGTAGTTAGGTCTGTAATCTCTTTTAAAATATGGTCTGCACTTTCCATAACTTATGTGTTACTATTTAATCTGCTAGGTTGGTAAATTGCTTTACCAATTGCTCACCATCTATAATATACTCTGTTATACTAAAAATTTCTTTTCGGTTTTTTCTAAAGTCTTTTACAAAATGTGCCAAACTGTCTTCTAAAGCTGTGTGTTCTGATCTAAACTTATGAGAATCGTACGCAAAAGGGTTTTCTATAAGCTCTGTTAAGTGGTGTAAATGACTAGTGGTTTTTTCTAACAAACCGGTACATTGTTTATCTACAATTAATAAACTTATTTCTATTTCTTTTACCAAGTCTACGTTTTCCTTTTTAGAAATCCATAACAAGTACTTTTTTATTAGTCGGTGTAAAAACCGTAAATCGTCTTTATAAAACAACAAATCAGATTTCCAATGCTTTGTTAAAAGGTACAGTTGTTGCCAATTGGCTTCGTTAATATAATTGTCTGCAGGTCTGTTTCTAAAATTACTCATACTAAATTATTTTCTAGTAAAAGTAAAAGCATAAAATTGTTTTAGGTATGATATTTATCATACCCAGAACTAAAAAATTTACATAAGTTTTTGCAAAAATGTATTGTTTTAACACCTTATAAATATGGGTAGATGCGCTACAAATAAAAATATATGTAGTACTTTTATGGCCTAAAAATAACTTGTAATTAGAGGAGCTTTTATGCAGTATACAGACGTTTTTATTGAATTTTGGGAACAAGTAAAACAAAGTGTTGAAGAAGAACGTTTTGCTAAGCTTACAATGGCTAAAACCATTGGTAAACCTAATTTGAAAAACATTTTTGTACGTCCTGTATATTCTAATGATGGTTTTATGGTATTACTTAAATTACGTTACAGATCTAGAGAAACCGAAGATATAGAGCAAAAATTGACTTTAGATGAAGCTTTCCCAATACTACAAAAGCACTTAAAAACTTCATTTTTTTCGGTATTACTTTTTACAACTACCAAAGACGTTACTTTTAAAATAAACAAAAAAGGCGCAGGTAGCATTACCGAGGGGTTACCAACTTTTACAAATATTACACAAGCAGAAATAGACGATAATTAAACCCTTTACAATTCTATTAAAAAATCACCATAATTTAACACTGATTTTCTTACTTATTACATTAAATACCTAAAAAAACCTTTAAAGCTAGAGCTGCAAGGTCTTTATTATATTGTTGTATTGGTAAAAACTACCACTTACGATTTTTAGTTGCTTTTTTGCTTTTAGTTGCTAAGTGTTTTTGCTTACGGTATTCTGGTGAAGCAATATGCGCTTCTATACTGGCAATAATATTGTTTTTTACGCCAGTTATCAGCTTTGTTTTGTAGTTTTTTCTCTCGTACCACCAAGCCCATAAAAATAGTAAAACAACCAATATAATTTCCAAAGGATTATTACCAACTACAGGAACTTTATAGTAAACACTTACTCCTATAACTGGTTTTAAATATTTAATTCCAAAATATAACAGTACCATAGCAGCAAAGGCAAAGGATAAAAAAATTCGCTGTTCATATTTCAATTCTTTTTTAACCTTATTATTAATTTTTAAGATAGATGCGTCACTTAATAGCGTGTGCTTATTGGTGTACATTTTGGTTATTGTGTCTAACCTAGATGCTATATTGCTTTCTGAAACCTTGTCACTAGTATGCTTTACAACATAGGTATTGTAGTCCAGATAATCTTGTTTGGTAATTTTTAGTTTTGGGTATAGAGCGTATAAACTCATTTGTAATATTGATGCTTTTGTGGTTGTTTAGCTCATAAATATAGAAAAACTGTCTACTACTTACTACTAGTTCTAGAATAAAAAAACCTCAAAAACAGGTTGTTTTGAGGTTTATAATATCAATGAGGTACTGTTATTCTATTTCTCTAACACTTCTTCTTTTGTAGCTGCACCTTCTTCTTTAGGTTTTTTCCATAAAGCATAAGAAATACCTGCCCAAGATAGGTTTAAAATAATCATACCTATAAAAAATGGGTTACGCCCACGGTCCATACTGTAATCTGCTATTCCAAAAAGGTAAACTGCCAATAAGGCAAATAATACCACTACACCTACAAAATACCCTATTTTTCCTTTTTTAGTTAAATGCTTTAATAGTAATCTTTCTAACATAATTTTATTTATATGGTTATTTAACTTTTAATTAATCTAACAATTGGTTACTTACCAATTAATCGTTTAAAAAAACTCTTTTTTACTTTTTCTTCTTTTGGCTTAGTCGTATCATTTGGGTCTATATTGGTAACCTTATACTCTGCCTTAGATGCTATATGACCTTCTGGTAAACCTTCCTTTTTTTCTATTTGTGCAAGTTGTTCCATTGCTGCTTGTTGGTAGAGCAATGCACCTTCTGGATCGCAGTTAAACAAATTAGAATAACAAACAGATTTATTTAAATCCATAGGGTTAGGCTCTACTACTTCAGTTGCCTCTAAAAGTCCTAAATTGTGTTCTTTAGCATAATTTAGAGCCTTTAAAAAAACAGTAATTCTATTGTAAGAAAATAAATTATCGAGCTCACTTTTAACGTCCACATTAGTATCATAATCCTGTAACAACTGAACAACCATATTAGCTGGTATATAAACACCAGAACTATAATTAGTACTTATACTATTGCTTATACTGTTGGGGTATTTACCAGGATCTATTATTTGATTCCATTTTTTATAGTATTTTTTAAAAAATGGTTGTTCTATAAAAGATAGAGCTGAACCTCTAGTGTAAAAAAACTTACTAAAGAAACCTTGTATTACAGCTACATAAAAGCCGTGTGTGGTATCAAAACTATCTTCTTTATTGGTCTCTAAGGCAACTTTTATAGTATCTATATATTTTTCTTTGTAAAAATCATCTAGACTGTGCTCTTCTGCAAGTGTGTTTATTAAATTTTGATTATCCATTACATCAAAATACCAGCTCTTTATTTGCTTTTCATTAATTGGATGATAACTTATATCCCAACCCATATGTTTACTATTTAAATCTTTAAAAATATTATAAGCTAAAATTACATTTAATGTCTACTGTTTAAAATATCTAACCTATAAGCGTAAGTACAAAAACTATATTCGTGCAACTTTTTAATTAACGCAGTATTTTTATACATATTTTAATTTTTAGGTTGTTGTAATTTAATTTTTTAATATCCTTAGTGGTTCGCAAGCAATTGTTTAAAGCTTTACTGCTTACTTCCTTGTTGGTCTAAGTAATGTTTCTACTTTTGCACAAATTAAAACAACGCAGTTTAATGTTAGATTATGTGGTTATTGGTGGTGCACAAGCAGGATTAGCTATGGCGTATCATTTAAAAAAAATGAATAAGAACTTCTTAGTTGTAGATGGCGAAGACCAAATTGGGGCTTCTTGGCTAAACAGGTGGGACTCTTTAAAACTATTTACCTCTACCACTTATAATAACTTACCTGGTTTAAAATTTGATGCTCCTAAAAACCACTACCCCTCTAAATTTGAAGTTGCAGACTACTTTAAGGCTTACGTTAAGAAGTATGATATTCCTGTACAATTAAACACACTGGTTACTGCTGTACGCAAAACCAATAAAGGTTTTTTTATTACCCATAAAGACGGAGAAATTAGCGCTAAAAATGTTATTGTTGCTACTGGTCCTTTTCATATACCATACACTCCGCCTTGCCATACAAAACTTGCTAGTAGCATATTACAAATGCATAGCAACTATTACAAAACACCAGAACAATTACAAAGCGGAGATGCTTTGGTTGTTGGCGCAGGAGACTCTGGTTACCAAATTTTAAATGAACTCTCTAAAGATGGTTCTAGAACTGTTTATTTTTCTGGTGATACCACTGTAAAATCTATTCCGCAACAATTTTTAGGTAAAACCATTTGGTGGTGGTTTACAGTTACTGGTTTTTTAAGCTTTACCAAATATAGTTGGCTTGGTAAGCGTATTAATGCTGCTAAACAACCTGTTATTGGTACTAATGTAAAAGAAATTTTAGCTAGAAAAAATGTTATTGCTGTTGGTAGAACTAATGATGCTTTAAATGAAAAGCTATTTTTTGAGAAAAAGAAGGTATCTACCATTAAAAATATCATTTGGGCTACGGGTTACCGTCCTAATTTTAACTGGATTGAAGGTTTGGAGCTAGATGCTGATAATTACCCTAAAAACAAACGTGGTGTTAGTAATATTAAAGGTTTGTACTTTATTGGCTTACCGTGGATGTATACGCGTGGTTCTGCTACTTTAGGTGGTGTGCAAAAAGACGCTAGTTATTTGGCTAGTGTTATTAGGTAAAGTTTTTTGTTTTGAAGAAATTCTTTTATGTTCCTTTTTTTAGGTCGGACTTAAAATTAAACTGCTCGTTTTTAATTAGAAGCATTGTGAAATTTACCTTTAATTAATTCTATTATTTATTCAAGTACTAATACTTAGGGATTTATTACAAAGTAACATTTACCTTTTTAATAAGCTTATTCATTTTTTTCATTGATAAAAAAACGAAATCGCAGATTGAGATTGCCACTAGGCAAATCACAATATAGATTCACGAACTCCTTTAAAAACAATAAAAATCTTGTGAGCTATCCCAAAAAATCT
Organism: Cellulophaga lytica DSM 7489; assembly: GCF_000190595.1. Lineage (NCBI taxonomy): Bacteria > Pseudomonadati > Bacteroidota > Flavobacteriia > Flavobacteriales > Flavobacteriaceae > Cellulophaga > Cellulophaga lytica. Next base: position 3,491,493 of record NC_015167.1, read on the forward strand.
AGACTCACGAACACATTGCTAAACTATACGTCTCAATTTCTAAATAATCGCTAACTTCTTCAAACGCTGTTTGAATTCATAACAAACGGATTATTTGCACGAAATCTCAACTTTAGTTTTACGCAATACTTTCGTAGGTCGGACTTAAAATTAGAATCCTATCTAAAAAGAGTGTTATCTGTACAAAACAAAATCGTAAACTGAAATTGCCTTAAGACAAATCTCAATTTACGATGTATACATAAAGTTTTAAATAGGTTTATATTGATGCTACAAACTCTAAAAACACTTGTTTGTGTAGATCTAAATCTAAATTAGGAGATAAAGAGGCACGTACTATATAGTCTTTATCACCTTCTTTGGTTGTTCCTTGTGTAGAGGTTGCTGGTATGGTCCAATAACACCCTTTTAATTGTCCGTAACTCACACAAAACTTACTCTCGTTTGGTATTTTGGTAATCATTAAATTAATCAACTTTAAGTTTAATGCACGTTTATACGTTTCCCTTTCTTCTTCTGTGTCTCCTTTTGTTGGTAGATCTAATGAAAAAACAGATGGTGTAAAGCCTTCTGCTGCTAACTCTTGAGATACAAAGTTAATTTTTGCTCCTGGTAAGTTAGCGTGTATAAAGTTTACAAAATCTCGTGTGTTTGTATACGCATCTGCAATCCTTTGGTTCATACTTGGCAATTGTTCTGCCAATATGCTGTACTGTAAGGCTGTTGCTTCGTTATCACAAAGTGTTAAGTGTGCTTCAATATTAGCCATTAAATCTGCCGCTTTACTATTACCAACACAGTAACCAGCTGTACATTTTCCTCCACTAGGAAATTTAGAGCCACTAGCAAAAGAAATAGTTCTAACCGAAGCCAATATATCATCTTCGCCTAAAAAGTGCACATTTGGACAAAATGTCTGATCTAAAATAAAAACAGGATCTATAGCCATTGCCCCAGACGGTGTTTTACGTTCCTTACTTAATGCATCTTTTAGTGCTACTAAATCTGGCACTTCTACTCTTGGGTTTGTTGGTATTTCTGCAATAATTAATGGCACTGCATCCTCTGTAGCAATAGCATCTAAAACAGTGTGTATGCTTTGTACCATATCATTATCACCATCTACAGGCAAGTCTACAATAGCTACATTTGGCAAACAAGCTGCTACTCTCCTAGCCTGGTCATTTGTACCGCCGTAACAATTTGGTGGCACAACAATTTTTATAGCTTTTCCTTTATAATTTTCTAATGCATCATTAATTAAGCCCATTAAAATTGCATACTGAATAGACAATCCGCTAGAGGCAACCAATGGTTTTGTACTTGCACGTGTAATATCTTTTATAGAAGCTAAAACACTTGCTTTATCTGCCTTTACGTCTTCTTCATTATATGTATACTCCGCTTCTGTAGTAAGTGAATTTAATGCTAAAAGCGAGTTTGCAGGTGTCATTGCAATGGTTTCTCTTCTGCGTACATGCTGTATGTCTTTTACGTATGCTGTAGCGTTATCTGTAGCGTTATCTGTAGTATTTACAACTAAAATGCTACCCAATTTACCGTGTAGGTTTATGTAAAAATCTATGTTAGAATTTAATGTAACTGCACCAATGGTTTTCTGCTCTTCAATAAAAACAGTGCTACCATTAGTAGCTTCAATTTCATCTGTACTACTTATTTTTTTAAGATTGAAGTTGTATCCGTAAACACTTTTTATAACTTCTTCATTAAAATTACTAGGTAAACTGCTTTTGTAGTAGATATTAGTGTCTTTTTTATCAAATAAATTTTTACGTAATATTGATAAAACAGGAACAGTATTAGAATCAAAACTTATAACATTTTGTGTATCTAAACCTTGTAATTTTGCTATTCCCCACTCCAACACACAAGATAAAGGATGACCTAACCTAATATAGTCATAAGCAGTGTGTAGCTCACTTAAAGCAGCTGTAGTGCTGTTATTTGCTACATATAAAGCTTCTAGCTCGTTTAAAAACTGAACTTTAGCCAATTCTTCATTGTAAATATCTAGACGGTGTGTAGTTAAATTTAACCAATCTGTTGGCATATTAGCTACTACGTCTTTTATATAATTTAGTGTTTTATTGTCTTGCATAAGATTCATCTTTAAAAGAAGCCTGCAAGATACGTTAATTAGATTTTTTTATGAAGTGAAACAAGGCGCATTGTTCTATTTTACAATAGATTTAACGCCTTGTACTTTTTACTGTCTTGGTATTTTTTTAATACTGTTTATGTATCTGTTGGCACACTGTCCCAATCATCTCCATAACCAATTATCCAACTAAGTCCGTATCTTCTTTCATACACAACACTAGGATTTAATTCTTCTGGCATTTCTTTACCAAATAATTGTGCATCTCTTACGCGCCAATGTTGATTGTATAACTCTGTTTCCATAGCTGTTAAATCTTCATCTGGTCTTAATGTAATAGTTGTTATAAATTCTTTTGGATTGCCTATTATTTCTGCGAGTTGTTTAATACTGTACACATCAAACTGTGCATTTAAGGCTGGCATTTCTTCAATTAAATTTGCTGCCCAAAATAACGATGTTAAAGCTTCTGCACGCCAACTAAAATTAATAATAGCATTTTGTTCTGGTTCATTAGAATTTATAAATTCTGTTTCCTTAAAAGACAAATAGTTTTTTATATCATTAGTAGCAATCCAAGCTTTAAAATTTGGATCTTCTCCTTGGTGGGCTTTACCAATAACTGCTAGTAAACCTAAAATACGTTCTGCTACTGCTTTTGGTGTTCTTACTTGCATATCCTCTTCTAACTCTTCGTTATCCATATCTGTATATTTATTATCAAAATTGTCTTTCATTACTATTCTTATATCTTTTTTTTATGATTTTTGTGTTTTTTTATTTTTAATTTTAGTTGCGCTAACCCAACTAAAATAAGGCACGGAATTATTATCATTATAAAAAACAAAACACTAAAAACCCACCAAGAAATGTCTATACCGTGACTGTAGGCTGTACCTATTAAAAGGCCCAGAATTAGACTCACAACCAAACCTATAGCAGAAACTGTAATTAAATATTTTTTTGGATGTAGCGTAGCGTATTTTTTAAACATACCAAGCGCTATTACAATTATTATAGTGAGTATGGTTGTTATAATGTAAAACATCTTACAGTTTTATTTTTTTAGCATTTGTAACTACTATTAATTGCTTAATAGGTCATAAATATCATTATCATTAGTTGTCGCTGTAAGCTTAGTGATAGTGATTTTTTTCTGATTATTTCATAGTTAATAACGCAACAAAGTTGAAGATATTTAGTTTAAAAAAACAACCTACTTGTAGTAAAAATAAAGTAGCAGTTTACAGGGTAGTGAAATTTATATTTTATACCTATAATGACCAATAATTTTAAAAGAAAATAGGCAATCTTGCAAAACTTGTCCGCCTCCTATATTATGTACAATTAAGTTTCTTTTACCATCTTTAGATTTTTTATCTACCACAATCCCAATATGTGTAATTGCTCCTCCTAAATTCCAACAAACAATGTCACCAGCAACATAATCTTCTGCTTTTTTAGATATTAATTTTTCTTCTCCTTTTCGTTTAAAATAAGTCATTAAATTGGGCACTCTACGATGGTCTATGTTTCTGTCTGTTGTTTTTAAACCCCACAATTTGGGGTATTTATTAAAGTTAGCTTTCATATCTAAATGCACATTTTTTTGAAGATCTACACCTATTTTGCGATATGCGCGAATAACAACATCTGTACAAACACCTTTATTACTTGGCACATCACCATTGGGGTAATCTATAGAAAAGTAACTAGGATCATAAGTAACCTTATCTTTTGTTAACTCTAAAGCAGCTTTAACTAAATTAGTTTTATTGCTACTTGCTTGTGAAAAGCCAAAGTAGCAACTTAAAAAGAGTACTAAGGCTAGGTTTTTTTTATACATATTATTTACAATTTCCTTCTACAATTTGATGTATTTTTAACACATTTACAACCTCATAAGTACCGTCATAATCAGCTGCAAAACCATATTTTTCTTTACCTTTATCTATAATTTCAACCTTTGCATTTATTGGTGTATAGGGTTCTTTTCCGTTAACCAATGCATAATACAGTTTCTCTAATCTGCCCGATTTTGTTTTATCATTAATCCAATACACCTTATCACTATTACAGGGTTTAAAAGTTGCAACTTCTACGCCAAAAGTTAATTTACCACTTAGCGTTTCTTTTTTATATCTGGTTAAAGAGTCTACTTCTTCTTTTAACCCCTTAATGGTATCTTCTAGCAGCATTATTTTATTATTCATATAACTATCACTAGTACTTATAGAAGTAGTTTCTATGTCTAAACTAGAAGCATATTGCTTGTTATTACAAGAAGCAAAAATTAAACCTATTAGAGCTATAAAGGGTAAAGTGTGTTTTAGTCTCATACTATCATTTTAAATTTTGTTTCACTACCTTGACAAACAGTAGTTATACACACCAAAGATGAAACTATTATAGCTGTATTATAAGCCTATTTCTAGTGAAAACAACACCCATTTTACAGGGTATTAGTGTAACTAATAGTTATTTTGTAATTTGAATAATTTTTCCGTTTGATGCTATTTTAAAATACGTTATTTCTTCTTGTTTGTCATCAGTCCAAAGAATATCTGTAATTGTAAGTTTGTCTTTGTCAATTTTAGATTCTATTCTTGCCCAACCTTCTGCTATTTCGTCATAAGAAATTGTTTTATAATCTATTAATTTACCATTTAAACTGTAGTTAATTAAAGTAGATTCCATTTCATGATCTCCTTTGTAAGTAACTATTACTAGCGAATAAAAATCTTTAGAAAATTCTAGTTTGTATGATGCAATAGATTTGTTGTTATACCCTTCTTTAAAATAATTAGGGTATATTTTTTGTAAATGTAATACTTTAACTGCTTCTTTTTTATAGAAATTTGTTTTGCTAAAATTGTCAAAATTAGTAGTATCTATAGTTGGTAATGTTCTTGTTTTTATTAAACTAGCTATAGCTTTAAAATTTTTTGTTTGCTGTGTTATTGGTGTTTTATCCTCTATTTCTCCTGAATAATATGTTAGTCTAGGGGTCTTTTCTGCATAATCTTCAGGTAATATTAATGTGTATACAAACTGAGTATCACTAACCCAAGTAAAACTATGAAACACACAAATATCATAATCTGGGTTAACCTTACCCAAATAACTATATTTACCATCTATTTTTTTTTGAAGAGAATATGTAACGCATTCCTGACCACCATAGTAACCGTTTAGGCGATACTTACCTGTAGGAGAAGTAATTAAATACTCTGGGTTACCAACAGTATTATTAGACTCGCCTGTTTTTATATGTATTACCATATCTGAAGAATGTCCGCCCTCTAGCATTAAAATACCTAGATCTGGATAATAACCAGACCACCCTTTAGAAAAACCATAATCATTAGATTCTTGATTTAACAAAAGTTTTTGTCCGTTAGCTAATGTAATGCTCTCTAGAGCATCATCTCTTAAATATTTTTCATCATAAAAAATCGTTTTCCAAGTAACCTTATCTTTTAATAAGGTTTTTACTGAGTCAAGATCTCCTATTTTTTTATAGGTGTGTGAAACTTTAGGTAGTTTAGAAACTATTTTAGTATACGCTAATTCGTTTATTTTTTTTGTAGAAATTTTTAAATTAGGATTATTATATTGTTTTAAATAGCCATCAAAAACATAACCTTCTTTTTGTATTTGTTGCTCTTCTTTAGAAACCAAATACAAATAATTATCATATCTAATTTTAACCCATTTGCCCATTACAGGTGTGCCATTATCGTAAACTGTTAATGGTATAGCAGTATCTTCAATTTTTTTTACTAAAACTCCGTAAGGTATTTTTGCCACTTTTTTTCCACTTACATTAGCACTTTTCCTAACATTTAGTCCGCTTTCTGCATTTATAATATAATACTCTTGCGCTTTAGTAGTAAAACATACAAAAAGGAAAATTAATATATAATATAATTTCATTAGACAGTTCTTTAGGTTTATAATTTACAAATTAAGCATATCTAATTTATGAATACATCACTGCATAAAGGGATTCTAAACTAATTATAAAATACGCTAACCTCCTCTAAATTAGTTTTATTGTTAATAATATAAAAATACTTTAATTGCTACTGTTGGGTTTTTAAAGCCTGTTTACTTGTTGTAATATCCCAACATTTATACTATATAGTTGGCTACAACATAAAAAGCTCTGTAACAATTATGCTACAGAGCCTTACTTATTTGGTTTAGTTGGATTCTAAATTTTAGAGTTTTCCCTTTAAAGATTCTAACCTATCTAATTCATCAAACTTAGCAGTTACTATTTTACCGTCTTTTAGTCCTTCTATTTCACTATCTGAAATATAAAGTTTAAAATCACGATCTATTAAGTAATTTTTAAAAGCTTGTTTGTGGTTTAGTACAACAGAACTAATTAATTGCGGAAAAGAAGTTAGTACTTTCTCTAACTGACTTTTATCTATAGCTGGTATTTTTTCATCATCTATAGTTACAACTAATGTTCCTTGTCCGTAATTAGCGCAGTAATAACTTTTAGAGTTAAATAAACCACAAGCTACCATTCCTATTTTGTGTTCAAAACCTTCATCTGAGTTAAAATGTGGCTCTACTAGCTCATTTATACCGTGCTCCTCTCCAAATTCTTTTAATTTGTTAGACTGTAACAATAAATTTTCTGGAATTCCGCTTTGGGTGTTTGCCCATCCCCACATCCAAGAGTTATTATTAAATGAGAAAGAACCTATTACTTGTATTGGAAAAGATACATCTCCAAAAACAATACTTGCAGTGTTCATATTTAGCTGCCAACCATTGTCTCCTATTACATCTGCAAAAACAAATTGTTTCTCAAAAGACAAGCCGGCAAAAGCCTCTAACAAATCATTAAACGATTGTGGTTTTTGCTTAGCTATATTTGTAAATTTACTAGTATCTAAAGTATTATCGTTTTCCATTTTTAATTTTAAGTAATTGTTTTTATTAATTTTTAGTTTCTAAAGACAAAAAAAGCTCACCATCATCTGTCATACCTATTGGGTGTTTGGTTCTTTCTAACCACTCTTCTTCATATAAAAACTTATTACATTCACTAACAATATTACGGCTAAACCTGTCTTTTGCTAACTTAATAATTTGTTCATCTATAGCTGTGGTATTGTATTTAAAGAAAGGTACATACTCCATACTTAAATGTAGTAAAATAATATGTGTTTTGTTTTCTTCCTTATAAATATCTAACACTTTATAATACGCTGGTGCTCTTAAAACAAAAAAGCCAAACTTTGCTACATCCGGATTAATTTTAGCCATATTAATGGCCTTATTTGTTGCTATGGTAAAGCGTACATTTTTAGACAATCCTTCAGAAAACACAGATACATCTGTAAAACCTTCTTCTTTTAGTATTTGATTTTTTTTATAGTTTAATAGTATTGATTCTTCTAAATCACAATCTCTATAAAACAATAGCAAACCAGTATAAGTATCCTTTTTTATTTGAGCATACTGGTCTGTACTTTTATCTCCATCAGTCATTAAAACAGTAATTCTTAATTTTTAGTAATATTATACCTCATTGTTTCCATAATTGGCGCAAAAAAGTTTGTTTCTTTAGAGTCTATTCTTTTGCTAACAATAGTATAAGGAAATGTGGTATACACAGGGTTTTTATGACGAATGCAAATCTCCTGCCCATACTCATCTGTAATATGTTTCCAATGCGTAGCAAACTCTTCATTTAATACTTCACCGTAAGCTGCTCCCAAACCAAATTGCACCATTTTTGGTGTTGGTTTAGTAGCACATTTAGAATTAAAATCTGCTATGTCTTCATTTGCAATAATATCTGTATTGTCTGCTAACCAAAGCTCAAAAACCTTGGTTAACAAACTAACAGTAAATTCGCCTTTAAATTCTGGCTCATATTTTTTACAAATAGAATATGCTAAATCTAAGTCTAACTCTAAAGTACTTAATTCCTCTTCTGTTAAATCTCTTAGTGTAGTTTGCATATTACTTAAAATTTAAAGGTTGTTTTCTAACAAATCTGTAAGTACTTTTACTCTGCTATTAACATCTGGAGCATTACTTACTGGGCAATGGTTTACTTCTAAAGTACCATCTGTAAAAGTATAGGCTCTTTCTGGATTGTGGTGATTATCTCTGTTTACAATTACAACTTTTTTAAGTCCTTCTTGTAATGCTTCTTTACCCATATCATCTGTAGTAATTGCTGTAAAAGCTTGCACTAATGGCTCAAAATAAATTTGAGAATATGTATCCATATACAAATGCGTAAAACGGTCTTCAAATAATGTTTCCCATTCTATTTCTAAAGGTACATCAAAGCCAGCTGCAGCAACAATTTGGTCTTTTAACGCAGGAAATTTTTCGTCTTGAAATGCTTTTGTAATTTTCTTTTCTTTAAGTCCCATAATAGTATGTTTTAGTGTTTATTTTAATAATCTAAGATTCTAAAATAGCACTAAAACACACCTTATTATAAACGGTTTTACAAGCGTTGTTTTTTGTTTTAAATCCGTTTATAAATTGGCTAAAAACTGTTTTAAATAACTTTTTTTTCTTGATGCCAATGGTATTTTCTCTCCGTCTTTTAGTAATATATTACTTAATATTATAGACTCTATATAATTAATGTTTACTAGGTGCGACTGGTGTACCCTAACAAAAATTTGATCACTTAAAATGTTCTCATAATATTTTAAATTACGTGCACTCATTATTTTTTTATCTGCAGTATAAAAAATGGTATAACTACCGTCTGACTGGCACCTAATTATATCATTTAAAGGCAAAATATGCTGCTCTTGAGTTGTTTTAATAAGTAAGTTTTTTTGCTCTTCTTTGGCCTCAAAAGCTTCAACTTTTTTTTCTAAGTTTTTTAATTTTTTATCTTGCTTATATGCAACTCTAAACCTATCTACACAAGCTGTAAGCTCATCAGAATCTATAGGTTTAAGCAAATAGTCTACAGCATCTACACGTATTGCTTGTATGGCAAAATCATCATAAGCAGTTGTAAAAATTATTTTAAAAGAAATATTTTTTAAAGCATCTAGTATAGAAAATGCATTACCACCAATTAGCTCTATGTCCATAAAAACTAAATCTGGTGTATGCGTTTTTAAAAATTGTATGGCTTTATCAACAGAGTCTATTTTTGCTATAATTTCTATGTCTTTTTGTGTGTATTCTAGTAATTTAGACAAGGTGTTTTGGGCATTAAACTCGTCCTCTATTATAACAACTTGTATCATACAATATTAATTTTAAATATAATTTTGGTTCCTATAGCTTCATTATTTTCGCTATACAAATCTTGTATCTTAAAACTTTTTTCTTCTCCTTTTTTACGCAATTTTAATCGTTCTTTAAAAACATCTGTTGCGTGTAACTCTTTACTTTTTTTTGTTTTAGATTGATGTGATCTTCCCACGCCATTATCTTTTATCACAAAACAAAGTTTAGTATTTTCTTTGGTTATATTTAGTTCTAAAATACCACCATCTTTTTTCTCTTTTAACCCGTATTCTATAGCATTTTCTAAAAAGGGTTGTAATAGCATTGGCGGTACTTTTAAGCTTTTAACATCACAATTTTCGGCTACATTTAAAATGTATTTAAAAGCATAATCAAAACGTAATTGTTGTGTTTCTATGTAGTTAGATATCATATTAATTTCTCGTTCCAAACTAATTTCTTCTTTACGTACATAATCAAAATTTTGGCGTATAAGCTTAGCAAATTTGGCAATATAATTTGATGATTTTACAGGGTCTTTTTCTAGAGTAATATTTTGTATTGCAGCTAGTGTATTAAAAATAAAATGTGGATTCATTTGCATTCTTAACAAGCTCTGCTCTAGTTCTGATGCCTTATTGGCCGCTTTAAGCTTGGTAATGTATAAATAAGCACCCAATAGCACTAAAAGTAATAACAAAGCAGCAACCAAACTACCATAAAGCAACCTGTTTTTAGCGCTAATTTGTTTTAAAAACAAAAGTTCTGCTTCTTTTTCTTTTGCCTTATATTTTACAGTAGAAAAGTGCAGTAAGCGTTCTGTTTCTTTAGTATGCTGTTTTATTTGTAAAGCATCCCTTTTTTCTTGATACGCCAAAGCTTCCTCTGGCTTATTAGTGCGTATTGCAATAGTTATAAGTTTATCTAAAATTTGTATTTGTTGAGGCGTATCTTTATTCTGTTCAAAAATTTCTATTGCCTTTTTATAATATGCTTTAGCTGTAACAAAATCGTTATTTAAAAAATAGGTAAAACCAAGTCCCTTATACGGAGCTCCATTAATTACGCTAATATTTTTATTTACGCTAATTGCTGCCTGTAAAAATTTAGCTGCAGAAGCATATTGTTCTGTTTCTATATAAGTGTAACCTATATTGTTAAGCAATTTTACAATAGTTTGCGGAGATTTTATGTTTTTACCAAGTTCTAAAGCCTCCTGGTAAGCTAGTAATGCTTTGTTGTACTCTTTTTGTTTTAAATAAATACCAGCAATATTAGACTTTATAGCAATTACAGAAGTGGTATCGTTTTGGTTTGTAAAAATATTATCGGCCTTTTTTATATACTCTAAAGCCTTAGGATAATCTTTTAATGTAAAGTGTAACTGAAACAGTAAGTTATTTGCCTTAGCAAGTAGCCTTTTATCTTTTAATGAACTAGCATTTTTTAATGCTTCCAAAGCAAATTCTTGTGCTTTTTCTAAATTATTAAAGCGTAAATTTGCGGCACTTAACGTTATTAAACTTCTGGTTGTATTGTAATTATCATTTAAATTTATAAATAAATCTTTTGCTTTTTTATGTGTATTAATAGCCTCTAAAAACAAATCGTTTACATAATAAATTTCTCCTTTTTTAAATAAAATTAAAGCGTATTGCTGCGGTGTAAGTCCTTTTAGGTTGCTTTGTAAGCTGTCTAAAATATTAATAGATTTTTCATAATTAAACTGTGAGAGACTGTCTGTAATTTTAAGAGTTTCATCAAAATCTATTTGGTTGTTTTCTGTGTTGGTACAACTAAATAAAATAAGCAATAAAACACTATAAACCAACCTATTAACAAAAAAGCAATATTTCATGTATGCAAGTACTATTCTTTAACAAACGAAACTAACATTTTTAAAGTGAAACAGAAATTTTTTTAACAACTATATGGCAAATATAAAACCGTTAGCGTCGGTTATAAAAAGCATCTATAAGTTTATAAAAATGAATGTTATTTTGGCTTTATAAAAAGTGAATATGGACTATACAGAAACTATTGAAAACATAACAAAAGGTGGTGGTTTTGAAATAACACACAAAAAAGAAGTTACTAAAAAAATTACACCAAAAATTAGTATAGATGATGCTATGTTTTTAATTTATGATTGGCCAGACGATAAGGAAGGTGCTAACACTAGTATTATAATTAACTTAAACTATTTTTTTATTTTAAATGATAAAAAGTATGAGATAAGCACTAAAAATACTTTTTATGATTTTGGCAATAAATTTTATGACAACTTACAAAATTGGTTTTATAAAGATATGTATCCATTATTTGTAAAAAAAGCGTTAGAAGTTTCCAAAGAAAATATAGAAAAAGATTTTGGAGTTTCACTTTCCAATATTGCACCTTTTGACACACAAGAAACTAAAGCAAAAAGATTAGCAAACAAAGCAGCTAAGGGTACACTAGTAGATTATGTTTAAAAAATACATTTAAACAATAGGTGTAACTAGTTATTAAAATGAAATAAATGAGCAATAGTTTATTAGAAAAGCAAAATGAATTATATGGTAATTTAAATTTTGCAGCAGCAATTAAAAAAGACAATGTTGGTATTATAAAACATTTTATTGCGAGTGAAAAAGAGGCGTATGAAAATAATTTTCAAGGACAATTTTACCCTTCATACCACTATGAAATAAGCAGAGTAATGAGTACCAAAATGTCTAAAATTGATGATGAAGATATTTATTTGGCATTTTATTACCAACTTAAACTAGGTAACATATACAAGCCTTTAGAGAAACATTACCCTTTATTTTTAAAAGCTTTAGCTCACAATATAGATGACAATGATTTAGATAATACGTTTTTAGACGCAGATATACTGTATTTATTATTTGGTATAAAAAACAATGAAAACTCTGACTCTGTTTACGATATATTATATAATGACTATGCTAATTTTTTACAATTTACAAAACTCTGTAATAGCTATACCACATTTCCTAATCTTAGAAAAAAACACGCTAAGTTTGCCCCTTTTTTAAATAACAAAGCATTGGTTAACCGTATAAAAAAAGGACTTCATTATTATTTTAAGAGTAGTTTTTTAACAGCTGGCTCATTAGTTTTACTGCTATTAGATACTAGTGATAGTGCTAAGGAAGTATTATACAACTTGCATAAAACAAATTTAAAAAATACAGATGTTTGGCTTTTAGGTAGCTTTTATATGGACTTTAAAAAAACAGATGCTAACAAAAAACTTTTAAAAGATTTATATGCTACTTACCCAAAAGAATGGATAGATGAATACCAAAAAAACTGATTGGAGTTAAACTGCTTTTTTATAAAATTTTTGCGAATTAATTTTAATGCCTTTATTTTTTTTATTGTAGATAAATGTATTGACAATATTAATAAGCAAAGACCATAAAACAAAGCCTATAAAGACCAATAAAATAACTTTTAAAAAGTTTTCCTTAGTAACATCAGGTATTCCTAATACATTAAAATAATTACTATAAAAATTATACCCTTTAGAAATTCCTATACTAAAAAATATAAAGCCAATAAGTAAATACATATACTTAACAAAAAAATCTTTTTTGGGTAAAAAGTAATCTTTAGATGGGTTTTTAGGGTGATAGTAAACAGGTGTGATATCTCCTATTTTTACTTTAGAATTGCTTCTTCCTTTAATTCTACAACTTTTTATTTTTTCGTTTTTAAAATACTCAAAACTATAAACAGGAACCTTTATAATACCAGAGAATCCTTCTTCATTCTCTGAACCTTTCTCAAAAGATATAGATACAACTTTTGCATTAGTTAATATACCGTTTCTTTTAATTCTTCCGTTTCTAAATAAGATGTACAGAAAACCTAAAATTAACAGCAACCCAATTACCAAAAAAATTGTACTTGCAATTATAGCCATATAAAGCTCAAAAGTTATAGTAGATAATAAATTTGATACTTAATATATGTAAAATATATCATAAAAAAAAGTGTTTTTATAGTAAATTCTCATCTAATACGCCATTTAACTGAAATTTAAACAGTTAATTAACAAAAAACCATTCTATTTGTAAGTTTATCTTACTTTTTAATATTTTTTTTATTACATCTTCTAATTCAGTATAACTTACCACTTCTATTTGGCACTTTTCAGTATCTATACATAGTGTTTTATTATACTTAAATTTTTGTGATTTGGATAGTAAAACAAACTCGTTAAGTGTATTAGAATTTATATGCTTATTAGCTTCTTTATCCTTACTATTTTTAAGTTGTTTTTAATTTATTACTAGCCTCAACTAGCGCATAAAAATCTTTATTAATAAGTTTTGCTATATACTGTAGTCGTTTTTCATTTATACTTTTACCATATAAATTGTAATTATCTATATTGGCACTTATATAAGCAACATCTTTAGTTTTTAAATACTTTTTAAAGTTTTTATCATATAAACTGTGTAGCTCTTGATTGTATGCATTTACTAAATCACTAGATATTATATCTTCAATATAAGCACCATTAAAGTTTACCCAAATTGGTGTAGAGGCTATTAACTCTATATGAATATTTATAAAATTATTAGCTTTATCCTTGGCTTTAAAATGATATTCATACGCCAAGGGAACTTGCTCAAAAGAAGTAAAATTGTAATTGTCTTGCAGAAATTTAAAATATGTTTCTACAGCATATTTAACCTCATAAAGCAAGTTGTTCATACCTTATATTTACTGAATAAACTAGTTTGCTTGTGCCTTAAACTCGTTCATTTTTTTTAATACTAATGGAACAAATAGGGCAAATTTTGCATTAAAGTCTTCTTGAGATGTTGCTTTGTTCATAGTTGCAACCATTGTAGACCAAGCTTTATGCAACTCATCTTCTTTAGTTCCGTTGTTTTCTGAAAACTCTATATTTAAAGCCTTTAAAAGGCTCATAGTGTCATTTTCTTCATAAAAGCCGGTGTCTTTTACCATAAAAAAAACGTTTTCTAATGTTGGTTCTCCTTTTAATAAGTCTGCAATAGATAAGTTTCCTTTGTTTGCTCCAACAATCTCAAAAGTATCAATCATTAGGTTTTGTACTTTTGAATTTATAGTTTCTTTTAACTGTAATGTACTCATTTTTTGTTTTTATAGTTTAACCGTTATTCTTTAATAACAATTCCGTTTTTCATTTCATCATTGCTTGGCTTCTCAAACCAAGTTTCCATAAAGTCAAAATTTTCTTTGCTTACTTCAAATTCAAACGTATCTCCTTTTTGTGTGTTTCTTTGCATTACTCTTTTAAACCTAGTTTCTTTAGAAATATCTAAAAAATGAGTTTTTACTTTAAACCCATTTTCTTCTGCAAATTTTCTAAACTTCTCCCTATGACTATATTTAGAGAGTCCTAAATCTAAAATTGCAGCAACATTAGACTCCTGCAGTTGCTGCACTACATTTAAAATAATATCCTCTGCCCTATTTATGCGTTCTAAAAACCACTCTAAACCATCTTCTGGTTTTTTATCTGCAAGAAACAATGTGTTGTTCCATTTATCTATAGAAAATACAACCCCGTTTGTTTCTTTTTTTAATTTAGTTGCATAAGTAGTTTTACCAGATCCAGTATTACCAACAATTAAATGTATCATAACTTTATACTTTATTTAAAAAAATAAAGAACGTAAATAATTACTTATCTATAGGAATTGTACCAACAATTTGCCCTTCTTTAAGCACAAAAAGTAAATTTGATATTGGTGCATTTCCATAACTATCATCTTCCCAAGTAGCAATATGTAGATTTACAAAAGTGCCTAATAGCGTAGCATCTGCGTGTCTAGATACAGCCATCATACAGGTACGCCTAGGAATACTTACTAAAATTTCTTCAGCATCTAGCATTTCATGTGCTTTGCGCATATGCTTAGGTGATAATATGCGCTCACTAGAAAAATCTAAACCACTAGAAGTTAAAACTTTATTATCTAATTTTTCTAAAGCTGTAAATTCAGTTTCAAATTCTTCTAAATTTTTAAATGCTTCTTTTAATACGGCATCCGGATCTAGTTTTTCTAAATGTTTGTGAGTTAAAAATATAAAATCATTTGGAGTATCATAACCAAAACCAATAACCACTTTTAAATCATCATCTGTACCTATAAAATTAGACTTTACAGCGCCTGCTTTAATACCTACCCAATCTCCTGGTTTAAGTATTGGGTAAATTTTATGTTCACCATTTTTTGCTTGCTCAGCTAATTTTTCTATTTCTTTAGATCTTTCATCTTCATTTAAAAAATCACTCATTCTACTAATTTTATATTTAAACTAAGTATTAAAATAAGAAAACTATCAGCTAAAAAAGAAAGCCTTTTATATGCGTTGCATTTTGTTTTGTATTTGAATATAAAATCAATTACTCTATAAATTTTAAGTGTCACACGTAACATTATCCCACTGCGCGTTATTGTAATTTATAAGCCAGTTTAACGCATAATGACGCTCATACACTACTCCAGGGTGTACTTCTTCTATTTGTACACCATTAATTCTTGCGTCTACACAAGCCCAATCTAAACGGTAATATAAATCGTTTGCATTAAGTATTTCTGTAGTACTCCTAACTGTTGCTTGACCGTTTATAAAGTCCCAAGGATTTTTATTTTTACCAACCGGGTACTCCTCTGATGGTATATTATTTAGGTCTGCTAAAGTATTAGGAAAACCTATGTTATTTACCTTGTTTAAAGCCCAAAAAAGCACCCAAATACACTCACATTTCCAAGTTTCTTGACTTTTTTTGTCTTCAGTAGGGTCTTGTAAAAAATCCATTTCTGCTGGAGTAACCAAACTTAATAAATTGTGTTCATTAATATATGTCAAAGCATCTGCCCCAGACATAGAATTGAATGCAACAAAGTTTGTAATAGCCAATATAGTTACACGTTCTGCTATTTCTTTTGCTGAACGAATTTCTACACTTTCTTCACTCTCTACAAATGGTAAATTCTTATTTACTTTTATATTTTTTGATGCTATAAAAGCATCATTTTGTTCTTTTCTTAATTTTTGATCCTCTGTAACATTATGCATTGGTTTATCATAATACTTAGTGTCTATATTCACTACCAGATCTTCTATTTCACAATTACGTTCACCGTCTATAATTAAATCTAAATTTTTATCTAAAAAATGCTGACCATTAGATTTAGATATTGGTGTATCTGGCTGTACAAAAAGTACCGCGTCTAACTCTTGTGCTAACTCTAAAATTATTTCTTTTAAGTTTTTAATACTACCCTCTTGCTGAATAGAAAACTCTGCATTTAAGGTTTGTACTTTGGCTAAAAACAACCCTTTTACTTTGTCATTATTAGTAGGTAAAGAGTTTATATAACCATATAAACCTTTTAAATTCTCGTTTAAGGGGCAATCTTCTGTTGCGTGAATTTGATAATCTGGTTGTAAACGTTCTCTGTAATTAATAAGTAATTTACTGTCTTTACCAAACAAACCACCTTTGGTTTCTGCTACTATTATACTAGAATTTTCTGTAGTATTTACACTTACATTAGAAATGCTTTTTTTTAACACTTCTACAATTTTATCTACACCAACTTTATGCGTGTATACGGTACAAATCATATGTATTATTTATCTATTTACTCTTTTTAATTAATAGGTTCTCTGTATAATTGTTTACCCCACATTTGAATATCTATTTCTGGCAAATGAGAATGATTTAGTAAATGTGATATTTCTTCTTTTATCTCACGTATTGCTTTTGGGTCTTCCGTTCTTATTCTTGTTTCATAATTATGTTTTGTTCCACTTGCTGTAAAGTTTAACGACCCTAAATAAGCAATCTTATCATCTATTAGATATATTTTACTATGTATAAAAGTGTCACTTAAATAGTTTTTCCTTGGTGATAAATAAACTTTAAAAGGAAACAGCTGAGAATACCAATATGAATATATTCGTTTTAATTTAATTTTTCTCTTATAAATTTTAGCAATTAGAAAAATAAAAAAACGGGAAGTAAACCAAAAAAACATTGATGTTCCTAAGGTAATATCCTGAAAGAAATAGACTGGTAAATAAACCCCATCCAATTGAATTAAGTACTTTTTTTAACACCAACCATTCTTCTCTTTTTTTAACAGCTTCATCATCTACAACTCTGTTTTGAATAATTAACTTATGTATATTTTTACTACGACCATTTTTATTTATTTGAAAATCTTCAATATCATCAGTAGTAACCAATTCAATATCAATATTTTTTTCGTGAAAATCAATTAATTCTTTAATCAAAGAAGGTGATAAATATGGCGATACAATTTTAATAGAATTTTTAGCTCTGTTAATTTCTTTCATCAGTTTTGTACCAGCACCTTTACCTATATAAATATCACATATTGCTCCGTTATAATACATTAAGTGTAATTGTTTTATAATTTACTTTTTTAAAGAACTACTTTTAATAGATATAACTGAAATACAAAAAAAAGAATTAACTCTCAATTACTAAAGATAGTTCTTACAGTTAGTAATTTAGAGATTGTTTTTTAATACAGCAAAAAATTATTCTATATATGTGTTTATAGAGCAGTCTAACTTACAATTTTTAGCAAGCATTTTTCTAAAACCTACTGCCAGGTCATATTCTTCAAAAATTAAAGCTTCTGTAATACTATCGCTAAGTATAAGTTGTTGCAACAAATACTCTACTACGTATTTATTGTCTGCGGTAAATAGTACAAATTTGGTAGTTCTCAACCTTAAAAGTTTGTTTTTATAAGATTTTTCAAATGTAATAAATACAATTTTAATTATAAGTGTAAAGAAAAAACCCTTCTAAAAATTAGAAGGGTTTAGTAAAATTATAACAAAAGTTGTTATCTGTATAATGTAAAGTGACCCATAAATTCTCTGTCATCACTTTCACCATTAAGCTTAATAACATACCAGTAATCTCCGGTTGGTAAATTTGTATTTTGGTATAAACCGTCCCAACCTTGCTCGTTATCCTCTAATTTATATACTTCTCTACCATAACGGTCAAAAATAGTAATGTAAATATCTGGGAACTGATCTATGTTTTTAGGTATCCAAAAATCGTTTTGACCATCACCATCTGGTGTAAAGAAATTAGGAATTTCAATATCTATAAACTCCATAAATATGGTTTGTATAGACTCACATCCGTTTTCATCTACAACACGTACTGTATACGTATCTGTTTTAGTAATATAGAACGTATTGTCTTCTCCGTTATCTACATCATTAAAGTAATATGTATAACCTGGCTTACCACCTGTTGCTAATGCAGTAATTTCATTAATACTTTGTTGCTCTACAATTAGTTGTAAAGGTGTAAAGTCTTCTATTTCAAAATCTACTGTATTAATACATCCGTTAGCGTGTGCAATAGTTATATAATGCATACCTGGTGCTAAGTTTGTAAAGTCTGGATCTAATACCATTAACGCTGGGTCTGTAGTATCTAAACCATACAATACATCTGTTGCTACTGTAGGATCTTCAAAAATTATAGCAACACTATTGTTTGGTGTATCACCTGTACACTCATAAACAACCTCTGTACTTGCTGTTAAGTTTGCACCACCTTCAATTTCTACAACTTCGTTTGTTATACAACCCATAGCGTCTTTTACAAATATTACATAAGTACCAGCTGCTAAATCTGCAAATGACATTCTTCCTTCTACAAAATCTGCATCATCATTACTATTTATACTTGTACTGTAAGGAGCTGTACCACCAGTTGCTGTAACTGTAATTGTACCATCTTCTTCACCAGCACAAATTTCTGCTGTAGAAGTTAAACTCATTTCTAGTTCTAAAGGCTCTGTAATTGTAAACTCTATAAGCTCAAAACAACCGTTAGCATCTTGTACAATTACGCTGTAATCACCAGCTACAAGTTCATCAAACGTATTTTCATCATCAAACCTGTTAAGGTCTGGAGATATTGCGTACTGGTAGTTACCCGTACCGCCTGTTACATTTAATACAATGCTACCATCATCATCACCATTACAACTAACATTAGTAATATCTGGTGTTACACTTAAGGCAGTTGGTTCTGTTATATTAATTGCACTAGACAATGTTTCACAATCTTCACTCTGCACGTTTACATAATACGTACCCATTGGTAAATCTGCAAATGTTTCTGATGTTTGGTATGCTCTAACTTGGTTTGTTAATGCGGCATCAGCAAACAATCCGTATTCATAATTACCTAAACCACCATCTGCTCTTGCAGTAATTACAGCTGTACTTTCTCCGTTACAATTAATAACCGCTGCACTTTCATCTACAACCAATGTTAATGGCGCTATAGGATCTATAACTACTACATTAGAAACCGTAGAAATACAATTAAAGTTATCTCTAACGTAGTATTGGTACGTACCATCTGCAACACCACTAAATACGTGCGTATTAGCACCGTTTGCATTGTTCATTGGTGTAAACGTTACACCATCTGCACTCCAAGTATACGGAGCAGTACCACCAACGGCAGACAACTCTAATTCTGCACCAATTGTACAACCAAGTGCTGCTGTAGTTATTAGTCTAGCATTAGGCTCTAAAGGATCTACAATTTCTACAATTGAAGACTCCACTGCACAGTTCATAGCATCTGTTACACTAATACTGTAAAAACCTGCACTTAAATTTGTAAATGTATCTGCAGACTGACTAACACTACTAGACTCTAAAGTACTACCACTAGCATCTGTATATTTATTTAAAACATACTTATATGTAGTAGTTACGTTTCTTGCATTTACTGTATACGTAGCAGTTGCATCTGAATCTCCATAACAAACTAATGCTGTAGTAGAAATATTTCCTGTTATTGGATCTGGAACTACTAAGTTAAACGCATTAGAGAATGAGTTAGAACAACCTAAAGCATCATCTACAGTAACTGTATATTGCCCAGCAGCTAAGTTTTGGAACAAGTAAGAGTTAACTCCGTTTACTGTTTCTGTAGCCATTGTAACATTATTTACAATGGTAATTGTATAAGGAGCCAAACCGCCAGTTGGTTTAATATTAGCTGTACCCATATCATTTGTACAACCAACATCTTCTGTAGCTATAGGATCTAAAGCTAAAACTGCGCTAGGCGATTTAATATTAAATAATCTATCTTGAGTACAGTCTGGGAAACCATCCTGTATAACCTCTACTCTATAATTACCAGCTGGTACATTTATTGGAGCAGTTGGTCCAAAATCTACAGAAGTACCACTTCTAATAGCTATACCATCATCCGATGGATCTGCTGGTGTATTATTTGTTTGGTAAACTCTATAAGTAAATCCTCCTGTATAAGTAGCATCACTCATAGTAAGACTAATTTGCCCTTCATCTCCAAAACATATTACGTCAGACAGTACATTAACCTCTACATCAAAAGTATTTGGTTCAGATACAATGTGTTCTGCTGTAATTTGGCAACCTGTAGCTGTGTTTTCTATTAAAATAGTATGCGTACCTGGTTGTAAATCTGCAAATACATTTGATGCCTGTGGTGTACCACTTGGCAATACTGTAAATTGATAATCTCCTGGGTTAGCACCTGTAGTGTAACTAGTAATACTACCTGTAACTTCTACTCTAATATCTTCTCCTGCATTAGAACAAGCTATAGCATCTGTTACAACTACATCTGCAGATAATAATTGATTGTAAGCAGGTACGTTAACCGTTTGTTCTGCACTACAGCCTCTATCATCAAAAACACGAACTATTACATCTCCACCTGCAAAATCTGTATATATATACGTTGCAGTTGTACCTGTTTGTAATATATCACCAGTAGCTACATCTTCAAACTCATAACGAGAATATGTGTTACTACCTCCTGTTATACTTGCTTCATTTAAAACAATAGTTGCGTTATTTGTACTATTGTCTGTTGTACAACCAAAGTTGTTTACAACTGGTGTATCAAATGCTACTATACTTGGTTCTGCTACCACTATAGATGTTCTAGTAGTTACACAACCGTTTGGTCCTGTACCTGTAACATCATAAGATCCTGCAGGTAAACCAGAGAACGAATTTGTTGTAGCATCATACGTAGCAACATTCGGTACTATAGAATATGATAAAGGATTATTTCCATTATTAACTTCTGTAATTTTAATTATTCCGTCTGCTGAACTGTTACACGTTAAGTCTGTTGCTGTTGCTGTAAAGTCTGGCTGTATTGCCGCAGGAACATTTACAGTAAACGTTCTTACACACTCTGGAGTTGTTGTATTTGTATCAAAAACCTCTACAGAATATATATCAGTAGCGGATACAGTAGCGGTAACAGATGTTGTAAATGCTGTTCTACCTATTACTTCTACAGAAGATGAGTCTAAAATTCTATACTCATAATTACCAGAACCTTCTGATGCGCTTATTAAAATTTCTGCATCATTAGTACAACCTAAACTTTGTTCTAAAGTTGCTGATGCTTGTAATGTTGGGAAAACTTCTGTAGCGAATGAATCTGTACAACCGTTACCATCTTTTACAAAAATAGTATAAGTACCTACAGCTACATTATTAAAAACTCCTCCGTTAGAAACGTAATTTGCACCACCATCTATAGAATAAACTAAAGTTGATGAATCTCCAATAGTTGTATTCACTGTTACTGTTGCAGATGTATCACAATTATCTACATCAACACCATCAATAGTTGGGTTAGCAGCTAAAGACATATTAATTGTTCCTAAAGGATACTCACAACCATATTGATCACTAATACTAACTGTATAATTACCAGCTACAGAACCTGCAGGAATCTCTAATGGATTATCTGGAGTACCCGTAGCAATAACTGTAGCTGAAGGATCTGTAAGTGTAAATGTATATGTACCTCCGCCACCTGTGATATTTTCTACAGCGATAAGACCTGGAGAATCACAAGCAATATCTTCTAATTTTGTTAAAGTTGCAGTAATAGGTTCTAATTCTTCTAACAATACATTTTCTGATGCTGATATACAGGTATCTGTAGCACCGTCAATTTCTGTTACTACAATGTAATATTCATCTGGCGCCAAATTGGTTATTTGTAAATTACTATCAAAAGTAACAATTGTACCTGCCATACCAGGCGTGGTACCATTACCACTAGATCTAATAATATTACCTGCCATATTAAATAACTCCCATCTGTATTGTGTTCCAAATGGAGC
The DNA here is from genome assembly GCF_000190595.1 of Cellulophaga lytica DSM 7489. NCBI lineage: Bacteria > Pseudomonadati > Bacteroidota > Flavobacteriia > Flavobacteriales > Flavobacteriaceae > Cellulophaga > Cellulophaga lytica. Next base: position 3,514,092 of record NC_015167.1, read on the forward strand.
GGCATTATCAGTAATTGTAAAATCTATAGTTGCATTATCTGATCCATCACAAGAAGGAGTAGATGTAAAGTCAACATCTAAAGGAAGTGGATCTACAATATCGTTCACATTTACATCACTCTGGCGTACACAACCATTAAAATCACGTACATAAAACACATAAGTTCTACCAGGAGTTAAGCCCGTCCACAAGTAATTACCGTGTCCTGCCGGAACTGTTACAGCCGATCCAGAAGAATCATTAACTGAACCACCAGCTATCCAAGTAGCAGCAGCAGGGTTAAAGTTTGCTGGATCATCAGAAAATGCATATTCATAACCTGGAGTACCTTGAGAACCTTGTACTTTAACTTGTAACTCATTACAATTTACAACAACAGCGTCTATGGTAATATCTAAGTTATCTAAAGGATAGGGAATTGTATATCTAGGGAAATCTGTTTGACAAATTGTATTTCCAGAGCCATCTACCGTTCTCATAGAAGGATAAACACTTTCTCCTGATAAATAACCTGTTAACCTATCTGATGTTCCAGGAACCGAGTTATCTGCCGTCCAAGTAGCACCACCATCTGCACTAAACTCTATAGTTCCTAATGTAGATGGGTAAGCATCAAATCTAAAACCAAAATCACTAGCTGTACCAGTACACGTAACAGGTGTAACCCCTATAATATCTGCTGTTAATTCATCAGGATTATTAATAGTTACATTAGGAGTTGTTGTTACTGTACAACCACTAGCATCTGTAATGTTAATTGTATAATTTCCTGGGTTTAGATTATAAAAAGTTTTGGTATTATTAATTACATTGGTAACTGTCTCATTAGAAGCACCAGCGTTATCTATATCTATAATTTCATACGTATATGGTGCTATACCAGACGTTACCTCTACAGCTATAGTTCCTAAACCATTATAACATTCAGGATCTGTTGGTGTAGCAGTAAAAGTTAAAGGAGTTGCTGGATTTACTGTTACGGTCTCCATAAACTCACAATGTGGGTCTGCTGCACCGTTGTCCCATACATATACATCATAAGTACCTGCATCTGCTGCAGCCACCACAAATGTATCTGTTCCTGAAAAATCTGCAGCAGTAACAGGAGTTGTAGTTGGTACAAAAGCATAAGCTAAATTACCATCTCCGCCAGTTGCATCTACAGTTATACTACCATCTGCACAAGAACTAACATCTACAACATCTACTGTTGCGTTTAAGTTTGGCTGAATAACAATTGTCTGTGTTGCAGATACACAACCAAATGCATCAGTTACTTCTACATCATAACTTCCATTAGGTAAACCTGTAAATGTATGTATGTTTGAAGTTGATGGCGTTGGAGTAATCCAAGCTCCACCATTTATTCTAAAGTTATAATTACCATTACCACTTGTAACTGTAGCAGTTACAGTTGCGTTGTTAGCCCCATCATAACATGATGTAGCAGTTAAATCAAAATCTATGTCTTCAAATTTATCTACTGTTACAGCTGTAGTTAATACAACCTCACAGCCTTTTGCATCTTTAACACGAACTACATAATCTCCTTCAGTAACATTTATAAAATCTACTTCTGTTTGGTATGCTCTAACAATAGAGTTATCTGCAGCTCTTTCTAACTGATACTCATAACCAGGAGAGCCACCTGTAGCAGAAGCTGTTAATGTTGCTCCTGTATTAAAACAGGTGTATTCAGAAGTTTCACCTAAACTAGGAACTATTACTGATGGCTCTGTTAGGGTTGCATTAAAGTTTGTAATACAAGCATTATCACTAACCTTACGAACTTGTACATTATACGTACCATCTGCTAAACTTGCTGCAGTTGTTACTGGTGATGTTAATGAAGTTACCCAATTTGTACCTCCATCTACAGAATACTCAAATCCTGTTACAGCATCATAATTAGTAACCTCAAAACGGATATTACCATCTGAACCTCCATTACAGCTAGGATCTGTTGTTCCTAATAAAGTAGCACTAAACTCTTTATTGTCTTCTACAATTACTGTAATTTCTGCAGATTGTGCACAAGCTTCTGGCGCTTGTGTTGCTCTTAAATCATCTATAATTAAATCGTTACCATCATTACTATTTACATTGTTACGTATAACAATACCTACTGTTGTATTAGCACCAGGATTAAAAGTAACTGTACGGTTATGCCAATCGTCTTCATTTGTATTTTTAGGAATTTCTGCAGTTGCAACACTAGAAATTACTGTACCAGAACCATCTACAAGTTCTATTGTCATTTCTGGATTATTACCACTACTACCAACCTGCATTAAGTTGTAAGCCCATAAAGAGAATGTAATCTCTTGATTAGGTAGTACTTCTATTCCGTTTCTAGACCATAACACTCCGTTTAAAACTGGCGCTGCATATACGTCTGAAAATGTACTAACATCAATAGCTAAGAAACGACCATCTGTTAAACCTGTATGGTCATTAGGGCTTCTAAAGCTAGGAACCGGATTGGTTACAAAATTTGTAACTGTATATTCTCCGTTTACTAAAATACCAGCCGGACCACGATTACAAGCTGTTTCTGCACCACTTTGTGGTTCATAACAATAATCAGATCCTATTTCTGCTATTTGTGTAGTAGCACCAGATCCAAAGCTCTCGTAGAATAATGTAGACTGGCTAGCAGTAAGTGCACTTGCATAATCTACAGAAATAGTATGTGTGCCATTAGTTACACCTGTAAATACATTGTTATCTGCTGGTGTATTATCTACTGTATTTAGTTTGTAAACATATCTAAAATCTGATGTATTAGATGGTGTAACAGTTATTGTACCATCTCCAATACAATCATAAGTAACATCAGTATCAAAAGTTGGTGCTGTAATTGGATCTGGAACAGTTATTTCCATCTCATAAGTACATCCTAAACCATCTCTTAAAACTAACTCATAATCTCCAGGAGCTAAATTTGCTGTATCTGTAGCACTAAAAGTTCCTCCTCCATTAAAGCTATACTCGTATGTACCATCTCCTCCATTAGGGTTTAGTATTTTTACTAAAGCTCCAGCAGGGTTACAAGAAGCATCTTCTATTATAGCTGCAGAAGCTGTAAGTCTAAATGGCTGGTCTATTTCATAATCTATACTTTCTTTACAACCAGTATCTATAGTTTCGCCACTTGCATCCATAACAGTAATGGTATAAAAACCTGCTGCCAAGTTGCTAAACTCATTAACTGTTTGGTAAGTAGTACCATCATCTAAACTATATCTATAAGGAGCTGTACCACCAGTAACATTTACTGTTAATGTAGATGTTGCAGAGTCTGCACATGTAATTGTACTGTGTGTAGCTGTTATTTGTGGCGTTCCCAAATCTTCAACAGTTACCGGAGATGAAATAGCATAACAACCATTACCATCTTTAACTATAAATGTGTATTCACCATCTTCATTAGGGAAATAAGTTAAAGGAGAACCTTTATAACCAAATAAGAAACTAGTACTTTCTGTAAAAGCAGAATCTGGTATAGAAGCTTCATCAGTATATAGTTGACTACCATCTTTACTCCAAATAGCCATTTTGTATACTGGACTTGGTAAACCACCTGTTGGCGTTAAATCTACAACACCAGATGTACAAGTGATGTTTGCTGTAGTAACTGCTCCTAATCTTAGGTCTTCAATTTTATCTACAGTAATGTTTTTAGTATCTAAACAACCATCTTGTGTAGATGTAATTACAATATAGTCACCAGCTGTAACACCAGTAAATTCATAAGTATTATCTGTTTCTGTTGGGTGAATACGCAAAGGAGAACCAGCACCGCCATTAGAGCCGTCATCTAAACGAAGCTCATAACTATAATTAGGCAATGCATTAGATACTTGTACTTTAATTGTACCACCATCATTACAATCTTCTGGAGTTGTAGTAATTTCTGTTGAAAAAATATCTTCTCTAACACCTATATCTTCGGTTTCAAAAATACAAGCACCATCTATAGGCGTATTATCTGCTGGGTTTAATTGTGTAACCTGTACTCTATAAGTACCAATAGTTGCTATATCAAAATTAGGACCGTTATTATCAGAAAAAGGAACTACTATAGCACCACTAACTGCATCTACTAACTGAAAACCATAACCTGCACCTACGTTGGTTACTCTTATATTACCATCTGTATCACATAAAATGTTTTTAGAGGTATATTCTATATCTAATTCGTTTTTATAAACTTTAAAGTAAAAACGACTAAAACATCCACCAGAATAACTTACAACAACTCTGTACTCACCACTTTCTGTTGCCGTAAAATTATCTACATTAGAAACAGCGTTCCATGTACATGTTAAGTTTTTATTAGCACAATCATCACCAGCATCAGAACAACTAGCCTCATCTAATTTTTCCCAAGTAATACTTTCTGCATCTGTAATACCTAGTTGTATTGTTGCTTCATCTGCTGCACCACATAAATAAATTTTTGGTAATAGACTACCATCTATAGGGCATTCTATAACTTCACCTTGCATATCATTATCCGGATTAGCATCACTATTTACATAATTAAAGTAGTCTAACACAGGGTTAGTTTGTGTTGTGCCAAAACGCTCTACAGTAATACGCTCTACTAAATTAGGGCAACTACCGTCTCCTGTTTTTTCTACAATAAAATTGCCTATATCTGTTGTGCGGTATGTTCTTGGGGTACCATCTGGATCACCATCATTTAACACAGTGTCACCAGCATCTACAACACCATTATTGTTATTATCTAGCACCCAGTTATATGCAGTAAACCCTTCACCTGCAGTTAATACTACAAAGTCTCCACATAATTGAACTGTTCTTGCTTGATTACAAGATGACAAGTCACTTAAAATTGAATTACTTGCTACTTCTGGATCTCTTGTACAAGCTCCAATAGAAGTTGCCCCTCCTTCATCTGTAAAAGTATTTGTATTTACTGTTCCTTGGTAGGTAGAATAAGCTACGTTTTCTAAAGTTGAAGAACAAGCTGCAACAAACTCTGAACAATTAGCTGTAATAGATACTTTTATTCTTATTACATATTCTGTATCCCCTACTTCTACCAGATTATCTGGTACAGTAAAGTTTAATGTATGGTTAGCAACATCATGTGTATAAGAAACTCCAGGAGCACCAGAAACATCTACACCATCTAAAATAACATTCTCTGGTAGTATATTTCTTATGGTATAATTTGTAGCATCATCATCTCCGGTATTTTGAAAACGCAACACATACTGCATTGTTTGTCCTAAAGTAACATCATCACCATTAATATCATTACCAGATAAATCTTCAACAGTATTCCCTAGTAAAATTTCTGGAGCTAAAACTTCTACGTATGGTGCTGCTATTACAGTACCATCTGAAGGATCTACAACAGGTGTTCCTGCACCATAAAAGCCATCGTCTCCACCATCTGCATTATCGTCTTTATAATATTCATTAGCATCACTACAACCATCACCATCACTATCTAAATCTAAATGATCTGGAATACCATCTCCATCTGTATCTAAATTAGCACAAAAACCAGAAAAAGAGTCTGTGTTATAAGCTAAAAAAGCGATATCTGCATCACTAGATAATTCTAAACGTAAAAATGCAACATCACCAATACTACTAGCTGGTATACCAAATTCTGATAATTCTATGGTTGCTAAACGGTAGTCTCTACTTGTGTTTGCAAAGAAAACACTACCATTTGGGTAATACACATCTAAATCATAAGAACCAACTACGGTAGATAATGCTCCTGTACCTGAAGCACTTACTTGTACTGCATTACCTAAAGGAGCACCACTAGCATCATATAAGCTAATAACGTGACCAGCTCCGCCTGGCTGGGCAATTTGTGTTAATAAAATATCTGGTATACCATCACCAACTGTAGCAGCTACAATTGGGTCTATTTCATAAGTCCAACTGTTTCCTATATTTGCTATAGCTGTACCTAAATCTAAACCATTTTGTCCATTAGTTAATAATGGATTTAATGGATCTGTAGTTGGGTCATTTACTACAGTTAAACCTAAAGCATTATTTACATCGCCATCATTAAGACTACCTTCTATAGTCATTTCACCATAGATATTATTAGAAGGTGTTAAGCCTAACCAATTAGATTCTGAAATAGTTAAGTCAGAGATACCATCATTGTTAGTATCAATACCATCCATTAAACCATTACTATTGGCATCAAAAAGATCATCATCTATAACACCAGTAGAAAAAGTAGTTCCACCAGTAGTAAATGCCAATAACTCATGAGAAAGGTTTGGCCTTACGCTATTTTGACTTGCTGAAGAACTTCTCCAAAAATCATTAAAATTGGTAAAAATTTCAGTAACTGGAGTACCTCCCTGTATTGTTGAAGAAGGAGAAGTAAAAGTTACATCATTAGATATTGTGCAAAGCTGTTCTACAGAATCGTAAATACCATCATTATCATCATCTAAATCTATAGAGTCAATTACACCGTCATTATCATAATCGTTATGTACAATAATTCTTGCTGTAGGACTATCTGTAGTTTGATTGGTATCTGTTTGGTCTTGAGTATTAGTAACGGTATTTACTAAATTTAACAAAGGAAGTATGTCTATTTCATCTCCTCTAACCACTAGTTCTAGCTCAGCCGTTTCTCCACCATCTAATGTACCAATGTTCCATACATTACCACTAAAAGAACCAGTAATAGTAAAACTAGACACCAAGGTTAAGCCTGATGGTATATTGTCTGTAATTTGAAGATTTGTTAATGGCCCAAGTCCTAAGTTACGAACCTTAATTGTAAAGGTTGCTGTTTCTCCTTCAACAATCTCAGATTTATCTACTGTTTTATCCAAGACAACATCCGGATCGCAATAAAGTGCTTTAATAGGTTGAGAATCATATGTACAAGGTCCTTTTGTTCCTCTTACAAAAAATTCTCCTGCCCCAGACGGCGCATAATTTGGACTATTTGCTCCTGGTATAAGTACACCATCTTCAAACCATTGGTAGGCATCAAAATTACTTGTGGCTTCATATATTTCTGATCCAACAAAACAACCACTACCTCCTCTTATTTCTAAAATAACTTCTGGTACTGTATCAAAACCAGAAAAATATCCTGCAACACCCCTAGCACCGTTATAACCAAAAAAACCAATAGCTACAGGACCTGTAGATTGCACACTTATATCTCCATCTAAATTTGGTATAAAAAATGTTTTCCAATCTGACGTACCTGCAACAGGTACTGAAGCTGGCATAGATGTTATTTCTGTTCCGTTTTCATAAACTTTTATGTTTGCATCTGGAGTATTAGTTGCCGCAATAATAGTAACACCACCTGTTACAGTAGTTCCTGCCATATTTCTAATATTAGGAATATTATCCATATTATCTGGCAACAAACAGTTTACAGGAGCAACAAAGTTTAAACCTTGTGTATAAACAGCAGCCGCACCTGCCATACATTGGTAAGCATAAGCATCTTTAGAGGTTTGCACAAACATATTTGCTCCTACGCTGTTACTAGAATAGTAACTACTAGGTATTTCAAAATATTCTCCTTCATCAATTGTTGCTATTGGTGTTGCTCCACCATTAACATATATATTTGTGTTATCTGCTGTTCCTATAATTAAAGGAAACTCTGTAGTACCATTTGTACTACCATTACCTCTTACAAAAACATAATCTTTTCCTAATTTATTTTCTGGCACAGGTTGATCTATACCTGCATCACGGTTTGATGAACCTACCTGACGACCAAAGTTCATACCACCATTACTAATTACAATATTTTTTGTTGACTTAATAGAAGCTCCTATCCAACCATCTCTTTGAGCTTGAGTTGGCGAATTACCAACATAGGCTTCAAAAACAAAAGATTCATTTGCGTTTAATGTTATTTGGTATGTGTTATCTGTATGTCCGTCTACATCATTACCATTTCTAAACACACAGTCTGGATCATACCCATATACATCTACTACAGTGTTATCTTCTGTAGCCATTATGCCTAATGTATTGGATTTAGATGAGTGCTGACCTAAATTGGGAATACCACCCCATTTAAAACTTGTACCCATTGCAACCCTACCTTTAGAAGTTAAAGAAGCGGCCTGTGCTGCAGAATATCCCCTATAATTAACATAGAATTTGTTTCCGCTAGGCGACTCAAATCGTAAACCACTGTTATTTAATACAACACCAGTATTTTCATTTGTAACCAAGGTAATATTATTATCTCCGTTACCAAGTGTGTATACAGCCGGACTAACATTAGATATGTTAAACGTAGCTACGGGAGTAGTATTAGTACCCCTATAAGCATTTACTGTAAAAGTAGTTGGCTCTGGTGTAGATAAATAAACAGCCTGTTGTTGCACTGCTTGGTTATTTTGACCTTGCTTTAATGGCGGTAAATAATGTAAATCACTTAATTGAGCTTGAATTGAAAAACTAAAGCCGATTAATAGTAGAAATAAAATAAGTATTTTTTTGTTCATCAGATGGTATTTTGTTGTAACAACACTATAATTAATACTATCAAAAAGAACATTAAGTAGGCATAAAAGCAATATTTTGTTGTAAAACAGCTTTAGGTTGTTGCCACAATAACAATTGTGAACATCAGTGTAAATAAAAAGTTAAAATGATTTTTAAAATTATGCAAAAAACATCGGTGAACGTACTGTTCATTAGTATTTAGAAGATGTTAAAACATAAAAAGCAATAGATGAATTTCGTCGTATTTAATGGCTTTTTAACCAAAAAATTTCCTCATTTAGACTTAAATTTAAATGAAGAAATTTGAGTAATTAAGATATAAAATATGTTTATTTTTTAGTCCATAAATCATTCATTTCTTCTAGTGTTTTTCCTTTGGTTTCTGGTATAAATTTCCATACAAATAGTGCTGCCAATACTCCCATTAAACCATATACCCAATAAGCAAAACCGTGATTAAATTTCTCTACTAAATAACTGTTTTTATCCATCATAGGAAACGTCCAAGAAACAAAATAATTTGCTATCCATTGTGCCGCCACTGCTACAGCTAAAGCTTTACCTCTAATGCTATTAGGGAAAATTTCTGATAAAAGAACCCAAGCCACAGGTCCCCAACTCATAGCAAAACCAGCTACATATACCAACATACAAACCAATGCAAATACTCCCAAAGATGTGGTGTAAAATGCTGTTCCTAGGGCAAACATAGCAATAGCCATACTTACAGCACCTATAATCATTAACGGTTTTCTACCAAATTTATCTACCGTTTGTATAGCTAATACTGTAAAAAGTAAATTAATAGCACCTACAATTATAGTTTGCAACAATGCTACATCTGTACCAGAACCCATACTTTTAAAAATTTCTGGCGCATAATATAACACTACATTAATACCAACAAATTGCTGAAAAACGGATAGTAAAACACCTATTATAATAATAGGTACGCCATATGAAAATAACTTTGCAGAGTGGTTAGTAACTGTACTTTTTATTTGATTTAAGATTACTGGAGCATTATCTACACCGTTAACTTTAATTAATACATCTAATGCTTTTTTAGGGTTAGATTTTAAAACCAAAGATCTTGGGGTGTCTGGCACAAAAAGTAAAAAAAATAGGAACAAACTTGCAGGTATTATTTCTGATGCAAACATCCAACGCCAACCAACGGTATTTAACCAACTGTCATCTCCTTGACTAGAAATAAAATAGTTAACAAAATAAACAACCAACATACCAAATATTATAGCAAACTGATTCATTGACACTAATTTACCTCTTTTATTGGCTGGTGAAATTTCTGCAATATATAATGGAGATAGCATAGATGCTAACCCCACACCAATACCGCCAATAATACGGTATACAATAAAAATGTACATAAAAGTATGGTCTCCTTCTCCAATAGGTTTTACAAATACCTCTGGAATTGCAGATCCAATTGCCGAAATTAAAAATAGAGAAGCTGCTAATATTAACCCCTTTTTTCTGCCTAGAATTTTACTTATTACACCACCAAAAATACCACCAATTATACACCCTATTAATGCACTAGATACTAAAAACCCTAGTCTTGCATTGGAAGCTGTTTCTGATAAACCAAAAGGTAAAACAAAAAAATGCTCTAAAGAACTTACGGTTCCAGATATAACTGCAGTATCATAACCAAATAGGAGTCCACCTAAAGTAGCTACCAAGGTTAATTTCCATAAAAAAAAGGTATTAGTAGAAGTCTTCATAAGTTTAAAAAGGTTAGTTGGTTATATATATGGCTATAAAAAAAGGCATAAACTATTTATTAAAGTTTACACCTTTTTAGTTATTATATATACTGATTTATGATGTTCTCAAACAATTCTTGTTTTCCACTAATTAAATCTAATTCGCCATTTTCTAGTGCTATTTTATGTAAATCTTGAAGGTTTAATTTTCCATCTTCAAAGTCTTTACCTTTTCCTAAGTCAAAAGAGGCATAACGTTTTTTTCTAAGCTCATCATAAGCAGAAGAAGTTATAATCTTATCTGCTGTTAGTAATGCTCTTGCAAAGGTATCTGCTCCTCCAATATGAGCTAAAAATACGTCTTCTAAATCTGTAGAGTTTCTTCTAATTTTAGCATCAAAATTAACACCACCACCTTGCAAGCCTCCAGACTTTAAAAATACTAACATTGCCTCTGTAGTTTCTTGTATGTTATTAGGAAATTGGTCTGTATCCCAACCGTTTTGGTAGTCTCCACGGTTAGCATCAATACTACCAAGCATACCTTCGTTGGCTGCAACTTGTAACTCATGCTGAAAAGTATGTTGCGCCAAAGTAGCGTGGTTTACTTCTATATTAATTTTAAAATCTTTATCTAAACCATACTTACGTAAAAAACCAATTGCCGTAGCCGAATCAAAATCGTATTGATGTTTCATTGGTTCCATAGGTTTTGGCTCAATAAAAAACGTTCCTTTAAACCCTTGAGCTCTTGCATAATCTTTAGCTGTAGTTAAAAACCGTGCCATATGGTCTAATTCTCTGCCCATATCTGTGTTTAACAAAGACATATAACCTTCTCTACCACCCCAAAACACATAGTTTTCTCCGTTTAAAGCAATAGTAGTGTCTAATGCTAACTTTACTTGTGCTCCTGCCCTAGCAACCACATTAAAATCTGGATTAGTAGCAGCACCATTCATATACCTTGGGTTAGAAAAACAGTTTGATGTTCCCCAAAGTAACTTCACTTTTGAAGCTTCCATTTTATCCTTTAGATAATCTGTAATACTATGAATTCTTTTTTCTGACTCTACTAAAGTTGAACCTTCATTAATCAAATCAAAATCGTGAAAACAATAATAATCAAATCCCATTTTTGTTATAAATTCAAAAGCTGCATCTGCTTTATCTTTTGCTGCTTGTAATGGATCTGATGAAGAATCCCAAGGAAAATTTTGAGTTCCTGGTCCAAAAGGATCAGAACCTTGACCACAGAAAGTATGCCAATACGCAATTGCAAATTTAAAATGCTCTTTCATTGTTTTACCAGCAACAACTTGGTCTGCATTGTAATATTTAAATGCTAAGGGATTTGTAGATTCCTTCCCTTCAAACTTAATATCTCCTATACCTTTAAAGTATTCTTTATTGCCAATTAATGCCATATTATTTATGTTTTAAAATGATTTCTAATTCGTTTTTCCATTTCTCATATGCCGTAACATATGGTATCTTATTTTTTAATGGTTTGTATGTTTTTACGTGATCATTAGCACTGCTATTATTTTTAAATGCTGTAAAATCACCTTTATACACTCCTGCTGCTCTTGCAGCGCCAATAGCTCCTGTAGTATTATATATTTCTATCTCATGACCAATTAGTGTAGCTACTGTCTCCGAAAAAATAGCAGACCTAAACAAGTTGTCGTTACCTGCTCTAATAACATTAATAGCAGTATTATCATCTTTTAATATTTGCATACCGTATGCAAATGAAAAAGCAATACCTTCTAGAGCTGCCCTAACCAAATGTGCTTTGGTATGCTTATTTAAGTTTAAATTGCAAAAATGGGTACCTATAGTTTTATTATTAAACATACGTTCTGCACCATTACCAAAAGGTATTAAGCTTAACCCATTTGACCCTACAGAAATATTAGAGGCCATTTTATTCATTTCATCATAACTATTAACCCCTAAATTATCTTTTAGCCAACGGTACTGTATACCTGCACCATTAATATTTAAAAGCTTACCTAACACAGGTTGTTTTTGTGTGTAATTAACGTGAGCAAAATGATTAATTCTAGAAGTTTCTTTAGATTGCACATTATTTGTTACCGCGTATACAACACCAGATGTACCACCTGTAGCAGCAACCTCGCCGTGGTTAAATACGTTTAAAGAAAGTGCATTATTGGGTTGGTCACCGGCTCTGTAATTAATAGGTATACCAACAGGTAACCCTGATGCAGTTGATGCTTTCTCTGTTACTAGACCCTGGCTTGTAAAATTTGATACAATGGTTGGCGTTAAGTCTTCATTTACCCCATAATACTCTAATAAAAAAGAAGCCAACTCATCATTTTTAAAATCCCATAAAATACCCTCAGATAATCCGTTTTTTGTAGTATTTAATTCTCCCGTAAACTGCATTGCAATAAAATCTCCCGGAAGCATGTATTTATATATTTTATTGTAAACATCTGGTTCATTATCTCTAACCCATTTTAATTTAGATGCCGTAAAATTTGCAGGCGAATTTAAAAGCCTTGTTGCACATTTATTTTTACCAATTTCTTCAAATGCTTTTTCTCCAATTTCTACAGCCCTACTATCACACCAAATAATAGCATTACGTAAAGGGTTTAAGTCCTTATCTACAACTACTAAACCGTGCATTTGGTAAGAAATACCTATTGCAGAGATTTTAGAAGCGTTTATACCAGATTCTTTAATTGCTCGTTTTGTAGCATTGCATACGTGTTTCCACCAAAGAGTAGGGTCTTGTTCTGCCCAATTTGGTTGATGAGCAATAATTTCCATTTCGGTTTCTGGTTCATTAACAACAATTATTTGTTTACCTGTATCTGCATCTACCAATGCTGCTTTTACAGAAGAACTACCAATATCATACCCTATATAATACATACTTATAATGATTCTCTTAATATTAATTGTGTTGGAATATAGCTTTGCAAAGGCTTATCATTAGTTACAAAAGAAGCAGCTGTAGAACCTAGAGCTTTAAAATCTGTAGATACTACACTAATACCTTTATATATAAATTTTTTCATAGGGGTTTCATTATAAGATAAGAAACCTACATCTGTACCAGGTTCCAGATTTTGATCTTTACATTGTTCTAAAAAGTTACCTAAAACTCTATCACTTACACTTATGTAAGCCTCATTTTTAACTACTTTAAAGTCATTTACATCTAAAACAACATCATAATCTAAATTGCTTTCTTTACAGAACTTTTTAAAATATGTAACCGTTTCAAAAGGATGATACGTGAATGTAGGATACACAAATACCAACCGCTTGTATTTTTTAAAATTAGAAATAGCCTCTTTTAAAGCATTAGAAAAAGAAACTCCAAAATCTTGAAATACGTAGTTACTATCTTCTTTTGCGTGTATATTCCAATCTATTAAAAGCAGGTTACTTGTATCAAAATCAGATAAAATTTCTGCTACTTTGTTATGGTTAAAATTCATAACTACATACTTATAATACTTACCCTTACTATTGTTAAGTATGGTTTTATAATTTTCTATTTTATAATGATGAAACTGTACATCTACAATTACATTTTTTGGCAAGTTATTTACAAAAGAATGATATAAAACTTCTTTATAGGCTTTAAAAGTATCTAGAACCAAAAGCACTTTTTTGGTTTCATTAGCTATATAATACCCCTTGTTAGGCACAGATGCTATAACACCATACTCTTTTAAAAGTGAATATGCTTTAAAAACCGTATCTCTAGATAAATTAAAGTCTTTACACACCTTATTTACAGAGGGTAACGCATCTCCATTAGTTAATACGTTTGTAGCTAAAGCATCATTAATAGCATTAACCAATTGTAAGTATTTTGGTATATCACTATTAGAATTAATTTCAAATTTCATAAACCGTTCTGTTCTGTTCTGGTTTGTCAAATATAGAAATTTTATTTTAAAAAGTAAATCATAATTAAATAAATCAAATTAGTAAGTAATTTCCCAAGATAAATGTTATACGTCGAGTATATAGATTATTTCAACTAATATATATACTAAGTAGTACTACTCATTCTTTATTAAGATAATAATACAAACCTTTTAAAATAGCCTAACACAAGAAAAAAATATGTAAGAATATAAGTTAACTGAATAAAATATAATTACTACAAAACAAAGTAAATTCTTATATTGCAAACTTTTACAACACATTGTTAAATCCTACTTATGACCTACAAAAAGAGATCCAAATCTATTCTTTTGTTGTTGATTTTATTGATTTTACCTTTTATAGGTTTTGGAAATATACACCCAGACTTACCAAAGGCAACTATAGATAGTATTTTAAAAAACACTACTCCTAGTAGTTCTTTTTTGGATGTTAATAATTCTAAGAACACATTCTCTTTTGAAAATATTAGAAACGAATTTCCTGTACCTACACCTATCTTAAATGATAGAAATGAAGCTGCAGCAGTTTTAGAAGAAATAGACCTAAAAGATACTTGGGTTAATACTTTATCAAATAACGATATTGTAACCTTACCAGTAGGTATTAAAACCACTGTTAGTGAAGTAGAATACTCTATTGGAATAGCAAAAGCAACAATACACAAAGATTATACTGAGTTAACTGTTTTTGCTAGAGTTAGACTACCCCAAACAGATGAAAGCGGAGACCCTTTAGAAATATTTTTTGGCGCAAATAATGTAAAACTCTCTCACGATGGTGGAATTTTTGGCGATGCAAACCTTGTTCTTTTAGGAGATGTACAAATACCTTTTAATGCTGGTAACTGGCTATTAGAACTTAAAGGTGGTTTTGACTATAAAACAGGAAACACAGATAACCTTACCTATGTTACTATAGACTGTAATGGTGTAAAAGAAATGGGTTTAGCAGCTGAGGTACAATTTTCTAGAAATTTAATTATTCCGGTGACTGATCTTGGTGAACCAGAAAAAGAATTTAAAAATGTACAAAGAATAGATGGTACAACAGCTCAGGTACCAAATAGAGTAACAGGAAAATTTAATATGGTTGCTAGTGGATGGAATGATATTGTTGCAACAATAGACCTTCAGCCATTTACGCTATCTAAACATCCAGATAAATTTGTTTTTAATTTAAACGAAGCTACGCTAGATTTTAGTGATACTAGAACTCCTGATATTCCTTTTCCTCAGCATTATCATGAGAAAGGTTTACTATTACCAAATGCCGAATTGTGGCGTGGTGTGTACGTTCAGTCTTTAGAGGTTTCTTTACCAAAGACTTTTAAAACATCAGAAAGTATAGCTAAACAAGAGCGTGTAAAGTTTGCTGCCACCAATATGATTATTGATAACAATGGAGTATCTGGACTATTTTCTGCAGAAAATATTATTCCACTAGATAAAGGAAGAACTAATGACAAAAAAGCTTGGGCTTTTTCTGTTGATTATATTGATGTTGAACTTACTACAAACCGCATAACTAGTGCTGCGTTTGACGGACAAATAGTTTTGCCTATTTCAGCTAAAAAAGAAACAACTTCTTCTACTAATAAAGATGATAAAAAATTAGGCTTATCATATAAAGGTTTAATAAGTGAAGAGGAATATCTTGTGCGTGTTGCTACTGCAGATACACTAAACTTTAATGTATGGCAAGCTAAAGCACAATTACTACCAAATTCATTTATTGAGTTAAAAGTAGCAGATAATAACTTTAAGCCTAAAGCGGTATTAAATGGTCGTATGGCAATATCTGCTAGTCAAAAAGAATCTTTAGAAAATGAAGGCACCAAAGATGCAGATAGTAGCATGGTTAACTTTAAAGGTATAGAGTTTCAGAATTTAGTATTACAGACTGAAGCCCCTATTTTACAAGTAGATTATTTTGGATACAAAGATGAAGTTAAACTTGCCAACTTCCCTGTATCAATAGCAGATATTGCTTTTAACTCTAATGACCAAGAAGCTGGTATTTCATTTGATTTGAAAATAAATCTTATGGGAAAATCAGATAAAGGTTTTGCTGCGGATGCAAGATTAGGAATCATAGGTAAATTTAGTGAGGAGAATTTTGTTCAAAAATGGAAGTATGACCGTATAGATCTTTCAGAAATAAATATTGAAGCTAATATGGGTGCGGTTAAAATAAAAGGAGGCTTACTTCTTATGAATGACGACCCTATTTATGGCAATGGCTTCTCTGGAAATATAGAAGGTACATTTAGTGAATTTGGACCAATTACGTGTAAAGCTATTTTTGGAAAAAGAGAATTCAGGTATTGGTATGTAGATGCTGCTGTTCACGGGCTTAAAATAAATGCAGGACCAATACAGCTTTCTGGTTTTGCAGGTGGTGCATTTTATAAAATGACAAGGCAACCAAATGCTGGCCCAGATTTTTCTCCTTCAGGACTTTCATATATTCCTAATGCTGATACTGGCTTAGGTGTAAAGGCAATGATTTTTGGAGGTATTCCTGATGAAAGTGCAATAAGTATTGGTGCTGGTTTTGAAATAGAATTTAACAACAATGGCGGTGTAAATAGATTAGGTTTCTTTGGTGAAGCACAAATGATGAAAGCTTTTGATATTCCCAACCCTGTTGCTAAACTTACAGATAAGCTAGGCAAAATGGTAGACACAGAGGCCTTAAATGGTGTAATGGACAGCAAAGTTGGTAAAACTTTTTTAGACAAAGCAGATGATGAATATGAAAGTGAAGTTGTTGGTGAAGCTGGTATAACAGCTAAAATAGGAATGGAGTTCGATTTTGTAAACAAATCATTCCATGCAACTATGGATTTATATGTAAATGTTGTTGGTGGCGTATTACAAGGTAGAGCTTCTGGTGGTAGAGCTGGTTGGGGTGTTTTTCATTCTTCGGAAGACGAATGGTATGTACATATGGGTACACCAACAGACAGACTTGGTTTAAAACTAGGAGTTGGTGCAATATCTGCACAAGCAGGCGGATATTTTATGTTAGGTGACAACATACCTGGTAGTCCACCTCCTCCTGCTATTGTAGCAGAAATTTTAGGAGTAGATGCTGAGTCCTTAAATTATATGAGAGATGAAAATGCTCTAGGTGATGGACGCGGTTTTGCCTTTGGAACGGACTTTTCTATAGACACTGGCGATATGAACTTTTTAATGTTCTACGCTCGTTTTCAGGCTGGTTTAGGGTTTGATATTATGCTTAAAGATTACGGCCAGGCACAATGTGTAAACACAGGAGACCAAGTTGGTATTAATGGTTGGTATGCTAACGGACAAGCATATGCTTATTTACAAGGTGAACTAGGTATCAACCTAAAATTATTCTTTGTTAAAAAACGTATTCCTATTATAAAAGCTGGTGCGGCTGTATTATTACAAGCTAAAGCCCCTAACCCTGTTTGGATGCGTGGTTATGTAGGCGGACATTATGACTTACTAGGTGGTTTAGTTAAAGGTAAATTTAACTTTAAAGTAACTATTGGTGAAGAGTGCGAGTTTGACAATGCATCACCACTTGGAGGGTTAAAAATAATTAGTGACCTAACACCAAGAGATGGTGAAACAGAAGCTGATGTTTTTGCAACGCCACAAGCAGCATTTAATATGGCTGTAGAAAAAGCATTGACAATTCCTGAAGCCGATGGCGACCATATTTATAAAATTACCTTAGACGAATTTAAAATTACAGATGAAAGTAATACCGAAATCACTGGTTCTTTAGAATGGGGAGAAAATAGTAACAATGTAACATTTGTTCCTGAAGATATTTTACCTCCTTCAACACCATTAAAAGTCAGCGTAACAGTTGGTTTTAAAGAGAGAGTAAATGGTGTTTACCAAATAGTAATGGTAGATGGTGCTCCTGCAAAAGAAACAGAAGAACGTTCTTTTACTACAGGTGGAGCACCAGAATACATTCCTTTAAAAAACATTGTATACTCCTACCCTGTTATAGATCAAGAGTATTACTATCCTAAAGAGTATAATAAAGGTTATATACAATTAAAACAAGGTCAAGATTATTTGTTTGACGATTCGCAATGGAAAAGTGAATTGGCATTAATCAGTGAAACTGGTGAAGAAGATAAACCTGAATTTTCATACAACAATACTAACAACACAATTAATTATACTTTACCAACATTAGATAAATCTACAAATTATTCATTATCTATTTTTAGTAAACCAAAAAATGCAAGTTCAGAATCTACATTTACTAGAACAGAAAACAATACAGATTTTGGTAATGATAATACAGTTACTGTTACAGATAATAATGCGCAATCTGTTTCTAAAGATGGTAGTATAGAACGTATAGGTTATAATTTTAGTAGTAGTGCTTACAACACTTTTGCTAAAAAAATAAAAGCAATAAAAGTTAATAACTATGGTTGGGGTAAAATTGCAAATGATGTGGTTTACCTATATAACGCTATAGATAACCACGAGGCTTTTGAAACTGCAGAGCTAGTAGGTACTGCCTATACAGATAACAAACCAATGGTAGTTGCAGAATCCGACTTAAATGATAGTTATTTTAAGCAAGATATAAATCCAATTTTATATCAAAAATACAGTTCAGGTGCGTATAAAATAGAACGTCCAGAAGATCCATATGGTTTACCTCCAAAAAGAGCATTACCGTTGTTTACAAATTATATTACAAACATCGCATATGGTATTAATAAAGGATGGACAAGAACTCATTTTCCGTTCAGGTATAATTTGCCTGAAATCTATAAATTAGATTACACTACTACTAAAAATAAGGTTTTAAATGATTACGTAGATGGTCTAATCACAGTAAATAATCCAAACGCAGCAATACTAGATACAGAGTATATTTTTATACCAAAAGGAACATACACTATAAAAGTACAATATGTTTTACCTGGCAATAAATTAGGTACATCTGAAACTATAAACTTTAAAAATCTATTAGACTTAAAATAGCAAATGTCTGAACAAACCGAAAAAAGACACTAAAGAGGAGTAGGTAATTTAAAACAAAAATAATTATATGAAAAAAGTATTTGTAATGGCAACTGTAGTATTTATTTTATTACTAACTTCTTGCAATAAAAATGATGATGACAATTCTCAAGACCCACTTATTGGCGTATGGAATTATAAATCAGTATCCTATATTAATGACACTGGAGAAACTGTAAATGTAAACTATGATGATTGTGAAAAAAAATCAACATACGAATTTACAGCTGATGGAAAGTTTAAAGACACATATTATGTTTCTGTGGAAAATGAATGTCTTAAGGACGGGGAAGATCCTGGTACTTGGAAAAAATCAGCTGACAAAGTTTATGAAATTAAGAGTGCTGATGTTAGCTTTTCTGGAGAGATTAAATTTTCTGGCAATACAATTACCATAAATTTTGATGATGATGGAGAACCATATATAGCAGTATTCGAAAAAAAATAATTAACTATACAAGCTTTTGTTAATAGAACAAAAGCTTGTATTAACTCCTGACTAAAAACAGATACATAAATTAATTTTTATCTACCTTATGAGGTATCTACTCTTTCTTTTCTTCTTTGTTACGCATTCCACATTCTTGCTTGCTCAACAACAAGATAGTATTTCAGCGCCGTCTATACAAGCTATTGCCAGAGCACAACAAGGCAAAATATTAGTGCGTTGGGCACCAACAGATGCTAGTATATGGCAAAGAGCAAACACTTACGGCTATACACTAGAACGCTTTACAGTATATAGAGATGGTAAAAGATTAGACGCACCAGAACAAAAAAGTATTGTTACTGGCGCTTTAAAACCTGCTCCTATAGAATCTTGGGAAGAAATTTCTATGTCTAATGATAATGCAGCCATACTAGCACAAGCAATTCACGGTGAAGATTTTGAAGTAGGTACAGATGAAGGTGAACTAATGGCTATTGTAAATAAAGTACAACAATTAGAACAGCGTTATTCTTTTGCTTTATTTGCTGCTGATATGAATTTTGAAGCTGCAAAATTAGCTGGCTTGGGTTTTGAAGATACCGATATTAAAAGTAACGAGGGTTATTTATACCGCGTAAAATCTGCTATTCCCGCAGAGTTAGCTACTAATGTAAAAGAAGGTTTAATTTATATAGAAGCTTCTAATACAGAGCCACTACCCGCTCCTATAGATTTAGTGGGTGTTTTTAAAGATAAAGAGGTATTACTTACGTGGGAATATGAGCTGTTTAAAAGTATTTACGCAACGTACTATGTAGAACGTTCTGAAGATGGTACCAATTACAAACGTTTAGACAACTTACCATTAGTAAATCTAAACAACACAGAAGATTCACCTACAAAACGTATGTATTATGTAGATACTTTAGCTCAAAACAACAAAAAATACTACTATAGAGTATTAGGCGTTTCGCCTTTTGGAGAGCAAGGTAAGCCCTCAAAATCTATTGTTGGTCAAGGTCAAAAAGCACTAACTGCAACACCTTTTATTACCAATCATAAATTAATTGGAGACACCAATGCCGATATATTCTGGGAGTTTCCAAAAGAAAAAGAACCGGAAGTAGCTGAATTTCAAATAAGAGCTGCTACTAAAGATAATGGCAAATATGAAATTATTAAAAGAGGTATAACTCCGCAAGTAAGATCTGCAAATATAACCACACAATATGCTACAAATTATATAAAAGTAATTGCAGTAGGTAAAGATAGTACAGAAACAGCCTCGTTTTCTGCTTTAGTGCAGTTTGTAGATTCTATTCCGCCTGCAAAACCAGTTGGACTAATTGGTGTTATGGATAGTTTAGGAATAACTACAATTACTTGGGAACCAAACACAGAAAAGGATATGCTAGGCTACCGCGTTTTTAGAGGTAATATAAAAAACGAAGAATACGCACAAATTACAATAGATCCGGTTACCACAAATAAGTTTACAGATACAGTACAAGTTAAATCTTTAAATGATAAAGTATACTATACTGTGGTAGCTGTAGATAACAGATACAATAACTCAGACTACTCTGAGGTGTTAGAAATTAAAAAGCCAGATGTTGTACCACCATCTTCCCCTATTTTTAAAGAATATAAGGTTTATAAAGATGGAGTTTCGCTTTCTTGGATAAAAAGTGTTAGTACAGATGTAGACAGGCATCAACTTTACCGTAAAAATAAAAGCACTGTGAGCGAATGGGAACTTGTTTTTGAAACCAATGACACTATCACAAATTTTGAAGACACAAAAGTAGCAGCTGCAACAAAATACACCTATAAAATTCAGGCTATAGATGATAGCGGACTGATATCTGCCGACTCACCTACCCTAACCATAGAAACAGCTTCTAATACAGTAGACAAAGTTTTAAAGGGTTTAAACGCAACAGTAGACAGAGAGCAAAACAACATTACACTAAACTGGCGAAAATTACCATCAGAAATTAAAGAGTTGGTCATTTTTAAATCTAAAAAAGAAGGGAAACCTTCTACTTGGAAACAATTGCCAGCAACACTTACAAAAATTAGAGACAACAATATATCTCCTAATAATATCTATATCTACCAAGTACGCCCTGTATTTGCAAATGGTAGTTTTGGAACTTTAGAGACTTTAGAAGTAAATTATTAAGCTATGAGAAAGATATTATGCATTATTCTAGTGTTATTCAGTTTCGTAAAGCTATGTAATGCCCAAGAAAGTTATGTGATAAATTTTACTAACTTAACATACAAAGCCGATAGAAATGTTAAAAATAGTACTTCATCAAACCTGAATATAACTCTTCATTATGCTAATGGCGATATTGAACAATTGTATTATAGAGACATAAGGGATAATACATCTGAAAATAACTTTAGTATAAAACCATTGATAAGGTATAAACGGCCTAGCCATATTAATGTTTATATGTTTGTTAACTTTAGACCTGCCTCAGATGTTAATATAAATGATAATCTTATTATAAATTCTGGTTGTTTGAATCAAAAAAAATATTTATGGATTGATGATGATGGAGGTTTAAATCCAAACTTAAGCTTCAACTACTCTGTAGAACCTATTTTTAAAATATATAATTCTAATCTACAAAAATCAATTGGCTGGGAAGATGAATTTGAAGTAAAAGTAGAAGATAACTCTACTGGTTTTCCTACTTCGCTTTACAATTGGAAGTATCAAGTTGTTGAAAAAGATACTGATGCTAAAGATACAGCATGGCTTAATATGCCAGCATTTACTAAAGGAAAAAAATCTTTTTCTATTACTCCTAATAGTTTTTTAAAACCTGAAGATATAGGAAAAAAAATAATATTTACTATTGAAACTTGCGCAGGGGTATATTCTCAAAATGATATTTATTATGACATACTCCCATCTGCACCACACATCACAGCTATTGAAAATAATACTGGTTTACGTTGTAATGGCGAAAAAGATGCTGAAGTAACACTTGTTTTTGATAAAAATTTAGAACCTGGGGAAAGTTTTGCTTTGCAATTATCAGACTTATCTGTTCAAACAGGTACTGATGAAACTGGAGAGCCATTATATGCTAAAATAGATATTGACCCAAAATTTAATAATATTACTGCTAATGATATTGTTAATAACAGATTAACTATAGCAGGTTTACCAGGAAGTACTAATGATGGTTTTCGTATTGAGTTTGTTGGTGGTACTACCATTTTTGCTGATGGTGATAATCATAAAATTGATTTTAAAGTTTATGAACCTGATTTTGTGCAATTTACTCTTACAGATGCAACCAAAGTATACTGTAAAGATGGACAAGATGGTACCGTTTTAATTACAGCAGAAGGTGGTACAAATGGTAATTATCAATACCAACTAACAAGACCAGATGGTACTATTGAAGATTGGGTTAATTTTGATCATACTTATACACATACGGTTAGTGACTTATCTGCAGGACTCAATAAAATTAAGGTTAGAGATGGCAACCAATGTGTGGCAAAAGAATTAGTACCTGATGAGGATGGTAATGATACTCCCGATCATGATACCGATTTAACTTTAGAACAATTAATTAAAGAACCTAACAACATATTAGCTTTAAAATTTTTACCAGTAACAATTGACAGATTAAAAGATAGTAACGACGCTACCGCAAATGGCTTCACTGATGGCCGTATTATTGCTGTAGTTACTGGTGGTACAGCACCTTATAATGTAGTATGGACGAATAAAAATACTGGAGTTGAAGTTACAACTGTTTCTAGTTCTCCATATGATGCAGTTGAAGAAAGTCAAACTTTTACTTTAAACAATATTGGAGAAGGCACATATACTTTAACTGTAACAGATGCTAACCATACGCAAGCAACACAAAAAACTACTTGTTTTGCTGAAGGAGATTTTTCTATAGAAGATCCTGATGAATTACTACTTACTATTGAAGAAACAAACCCTGTTTCTTGTAACAGTTTAAATGAGTTTAACAATCCTGTTGGAGACGGACAATTAGTTGCTCACGCTACAGGTGGTATTAAATTAGATGCTTTAGCAAATAGTGGATTACCATATTATTATACTTGGAAAAAAGAAGATGAAAACGGAGTTTTTCAAGTACTTACAGAAGAAAAAGATAGTATTATTAGCAATTTAACTGCTGCTCGTTACTCAGTAAATATTAGAGATGCAAACGGTATTGTTATTGGCAATTATGTAAACAATAGTTTGGTTAATGAGACGGATGTTATTCACGACTTACTAGATCCTGAACCTTTTGTAATTACTTTCACCAAAGGAGATTTATTATGTTCTGATGGCACTGAAGGTTGGGCAGAAGCTACAATCACTGGTGGAACTGGTTCGTATACATTAAACTGGTCTAACGGTTCTACAGAACCTAGAATTGAAAATCTTGAAAAAGGAACTTACCTTCTTTTTGTTACAGATGAAAAAGGGTGTCAGGCTACGAGTCAAGTTATAATTGATGCTCCTAACCCACTCCAAGTTGCTATTTTAGAAGAAAACGATCCTGTTTGTAACAACGGATCAGACGGTGTAATATCTTTAGGTATTAGTGGAGGGTTAGAAGATTACACCTATAATTGGCTTAAAGATGGTAATGTTATACCTAGTCAGACTGGTTTTTACGCCAACAACTTAACCGCAGGTACATATACCATTACAGTTTCAGACGCTAATTTATGTTCAGAAACAGTAGAAATTACATTAGAAAATCCTAGTCCAGATTTAATTAGCTTAGGAGAAGACAGATTACTTTGTGGCGGACAAAGTGTTGTTTTAGATGCAACATACCAAGGTAGTGGCACCACATATTTATGGACATCAGATAACGGATTTACAAGTACAAAGCCTAGCATTGAAGTTACAGAAGCTGGCACTTATACTGTAGAAGTTACAACTTTACTTGGTTGTAATGGTGGTGATAGTATTGTAATTACAGTATCAGATACGCCAATAGATGCTCACTTTATTGTAAGTACTCAGGCTTTTGCTGGTGAAGAATTAGCTTTGGTAAATATTAGTGAACCTATAGGCGATAAAGTAGAATGGTTTTTACCAGAGGAAGCTGTAATTATTGCTAAAACAGATGAAAATGTTATTCTTTTGTTTGATGAACCTGGTTCTTATGATATATTGCTACGCTCTAACCAAGGAACTTGTTTCTTAGACTATATGAAAACTATTATTATTGGCGAAGCAGAAAACATTCCAGATATTGGCGATGCTGAAACGCCTTTCATTCAAGAGTTTAAAATATATCCTAACCCTTCTAGTGGCCAATTTTATGTAGATATTTTACTTTCTGAGGCTAGCCCTATTTCACTTAAAATATTTAGTATGGCGTCTCAAGGTTTGGTAAACGAGCGTAAAGAAAAAGCTGCTGTTAATTTTAATCTAGAATATGGTACAACATTAGCTTCTGGAACATATGTTCTTTTGTTAGAAACTGCTAAAGGGAGTGAAATCAGAAAAATTATTATTAACTAGTATGCTTAACTCTAAAAAAATAGCGCTTTACTATTGTAATTTAATTGCAATTTTACTTTTGTATACTGGTTGTACGCAAGAGCAAGCTGTACCAGTAGTTATAGATTTTGAAATTGCTATAATTAATGAAGATTATTCTATACCTGTTACGGTTAAAGTTTTAAACAAAACTGTTGGCGCAGACGCCTACTCTTGGTCTTTTGTAGGAGCGGATAGGGAATCTAGCACAGATAGAAACCCTGGTGCTTTAGTCTACAACAATAAAGGAGAATATACCATACGTTTAGACGCATCAAACAAAGATGGCTCTGCAGATAGTAAAGAAATTACTTTTAGTATAGATGCTGCTGTAGAAGTTGCTTTTGATGCCGAAATACAAACTAATAATTTTGCGCCTGCATCAGTTGTAATAACTAATAACACAAAAGGAGCTACAACTTATAATTGGACGTTTGCAGGTGGTACTCCAGAAACTTCAACAGAGGAACAACCAGGAACAGTAGTTTTTAATGAACCTGGCGATCATCTTATAACATTAGTGGTTGGTAACGGTAAAGAAACCCATCAACTAGAAAAAACAATAACCGTTGCAGATGGGTTATTGGCTAACTTTGATTGGGAAGTTACTTTTCAGGATGATGATCTTCAAATTCCAGTAACCCTTACAATGCAAAACAATAGTACAGGTGTTTTAACCTACAACTGGACCTTTACTAATGCTACACCATCAACTAGTACAGAAGAAAACCCAACTGTTACTTTTAACGTAGAAGGCACACAAACGCTTACGTTAACAGTTTCTAACGGCAAAGAATCAAAATCTATTTCTAAAACTATAGAACTTTTAGCCGATACTAATATTAGAACTTTAACGGATATAAAATTCGGAATTAACACTGCACATAACAACAATACTATAGGTGCTTTTTATTCTGCCACAACCAGAGAAATTTATACTAAAGAAGAACTAGGCGCTATAGATGGCAGCTTAATAGATATTGTATTTTTTGGCTTGGGCGAAGATTTTACTTTTAACAAGTTTGTTTCTCCAGACGATTTAAGTACTACTACGTTTCCTGCATTAGCAAATGCACAAAACACACGTATTATAAATTCTCAAGAACAATGTGGCTGCTCTACATTACTAACTGTAGTAGAGTTTGATGCTATGGTAGACGATAGCGTTTTAAGCAGTTTAAGCGTTACAGAAACAAACGGAGGATCGCAGCATTTTACAGATGCTACAGTACCTAGAATTGTATTGTTTACTACTGCAGATGGTAGAAATGGTGCTATAAAAATAAAAGAATATGTAAAAGACGGACAAAACTCTTACGTACTAACCGATATTAAAATACAGAAAAAATAACCTTTAATCAAATATAAAAATGAAAAACAACAAAACAATACTATTATTTTTAATGCTTTTTGCTTTAATACAGACATCTTGTACTAAAGACGAGGACTACCCAGTTGACCCTAATGGAGCAATCACTGTTGTTAATGTTGCAGGTACAAGTGCTGAAATAGATTATACAGGTGACCTAGACGATGATCCCGATTATAAACTTGCTTGGGGAAAACGAATTAAAGGCGAAGAAAAATATGATATTGATTACAATATTGCTTTTAATGGAGGCAGAATAATAACAGGTTTAGATTACTCCACTACTTATGAGGTGGCTGTTTTTCAACCAAATGGAGATACCACTCCGTACAATACGGTTGAGTTTACTACTGAGGCTTTCGAGGCTATCGAATTTATAAATGTAGTTGCAACTAATCATATTTTTACTAGTGTAGGTGAAGAAATTACTTTTAAAATAACTAAAGGAAAAAATGATTTAGGAATTACAAAGCTATATCTGGCTACATATATACCAAATAATGACGATTACTCAATGAAAGAATTTATAGAATTGGATGTTACTAAAAACGGATCTATTTTTTCTTTTACCATACCCAAAGAAGCGCTACCATTAAATTATTCCTATACCAAAAATTATGAATTATATTATGGTACTAACACAAATAGGCTCAATAAAGTTTACAGTCCACTAAGCAATGGCCGTAATTTTGATCCAAATTTTATAGTATTTAACTCTAAAATAGCATTAAATAAAGTACTAAAACAATCTTCTATAACAAGTAGAAAATGTAATACTAAAAAAGCATATTATATTAATTTTGAAGGTGTTTTATATGATTACACTTTTCTACAAGAAAACAAACCTAAAAAAAGTATCATTATAAAAAACTTAGACAATAATGCAGAACTTATTTTGTCAGATGATTTAGCTGATGACTGCAACAGGTTTTATACCAGTCGCTTAGAAACTTACCAAGGAGTTGTTCATAATGGTCTAGAAGCTTCTAGCTTATATGTAGAATTTATAAAAGATGAAAGTCAAGGCTTAGTTGCAGGTAACTACTCTATTAAAGCAAATTATGCTTTAGAAAATGGCGACTATTTTGAGACAAATACATTTGAGTTTGAAATAACAGAATAAAAGTCTTATAACTTTTTAAAAATTGAAAATGAGTAAATTATCAGGTATATTATTTAAGTCTCTTTCTGCAAGAGTAATGTCGTCTTTTGCAAAAAGGCAATGGCTTATATGTTTCTTTTTTACAGTAGTATCTGTACAGTTTACTCATTCTCAATTATTCCCCGTACAAGTATCCCCACAGTTAACACCTCCTTACAGTTTAAAACTGTCTGACTACAGCACTTCTACCACAGAAAAACTACTGGTAAACTTGCTTTTAACAGATGTTAATGAGTCCGACTTACAAGTCCGTTTACGATTTTCTATCTCTGGCAACAGTGTAAACATACAATCTAAAGATTTTGTACAAAATGCTGCTCCAATACAATTAACTGGTGGTATTCCGTTGCGTTTATCTAACCTAGATTTACAACCGTATTTTGACTTACAAAACTTAGATGGTATTACACCTAGTGAATACAGCAAACCGCTACCAGATGGCCTGTATCAGTTTTGTTTTGAGGTTTTTGACTGGACAACAGGGAGACCTTTATCAGAAAAAAAATGCTATCCTGTTTACTTAGTACTTAACGATCCTCCTTTTTTAAATTTACCACAAAACGGAGAACAAGTACCAGCTAGAGACCCTCAAAATATTATTTTTCAATGGACACCAAGACACGTAAATGCAACTGGTGTGGAGTATGAGTTTGAGCTTCGTGAACTTTGGGATACTAACGTAGACCCACAAGCAGCTTTTTTAGCTTCACCTAACTTATACCAAACTACAGGTTTTGCCAATACCCTACTCTACGGCCCAGGAGAAACTAGTTTGTTAGAAGGCAAAACATACGGCTGGCGTGTGCGTGCTGTTGTTAGCGATGGCATTAGTGAAACTGCTGTATTTAAAAATGGTGGTTATAGCGAAATTTTTTACTTTACCTATACTGGCAAGTGCGATGCTCCACAGTATATTTTAGCAAAGTCTGAAGGTACAACCACAGAAGAAATTACGTGGCAACAAAACCCAGACCATATTAACTACCAAATACAATTTAGAAAAGAAGGTGGCAGTAATAATGTGTGGTTTGAGTCTGAAACTGTTGAAACTAAAAAGAAATTATTCTTTTTAGAAGCAGAAACTACGTATGAATATAGAGTTGGTGGCCAATGTGTACAAAACGGAGGCTACAGCTACTCGGCTATAAACACCTTTACTACGCCTGGCAAAGAAGATGCTAGTGAGTACAATTGCGGCATACCACCAGAAATTGTAATTACCAACCAAGACCCACTACAGCTACTAGGCGTTAATGATGTTTTTACAGCAGGTGATTTTCCTGTAACTGTAAAAGAAGTAAATGGCGGCAATGGCAATTACACAGGTTGGGGCTTTATTGTAGTACCTTACTTAGGAGACACACAAATAAGGGTTACTTTTAACAACATAAAAATAAATACAGACAAGCAATTAACCAATGGTATTGTAGAAACGGAGTATGATGAAAAGTTTGCTACTACCGGTGGTGCTGGTATGTCTGATGTATCTGAGTTGACAGAACTTATTGAAGGTGATAATGATATTGATGAATTAAACGTAAACTTTGTTATACCTCCAGATTATTTTGAAGATTACATTACTGTTGAAGACGGACAAGTTGTTATTAGAAACCCTAATGATGCACAGGTAAGAACTTCTCCTTTAGGTGATGATAAAGTTATTGTAGATAGTGCAGGCAACACTTACCACGTAGATGCAGAAGGTAATGTAACAAAAGGTGGTAAAATAGACGAAGGTGGACCTGTAAATGCAGATAATGTAGAAGGTGTAACCAAAAACGGAGACATAGAGTCTTTAACTGCCAAAGGTATTACTGTAACTTTTAATTCTAGAGGTACTTACGGTTATGACAAATTACCAAGCGGAATAAATAACACCAAGTTAAATGAAGAATACAAAAGTATAAAAGATGCTCAAGGTGCCAATTATGAGATTGTAAACCACGTAGCAGAAAAAAACAAATCTTCTTTAATTACAGCAACGGTTAGTATATCTAACTCAGACTACACCATTGATGATCTTATTTTTAAGACCAAACAAGGAGAGTTATTAACGCATACAAAAGCTACCAACAACACTGTTAACTTAAGTGTACAAGGAAGGTATACTTTTGAGAACGAACCTATTTACGCTGTTGTAAAATCTAAACAAGATACTACCAAGCAGCAAACAGCTGGTGCCTTTAATTTGTGGCATTTATCTAGAAAAACTGTAGACGTTGTGCTCGTTTCTGTAAACGGTGCACAGCTACCTACAGCAATAGAGTTAAATACAATTTTTAACCAAGCAGCAACTACGCTTAACATAGAAACTAAAAGTGTTTCTTTAACTAATGGCTTATTAGGAGCCGATAATAAATTAGAAATTGGAGACAAACCTTGGTTAAACACCTATAACCAAGAGCAAAAAGCCATTATAGCAGATTTAAAACAAAAAATAGACTACCAAAAAGATAAATACTACGTCTTTACATTTAATTCTAACTTTATTACAACTAAATCTATAGCTGGTTTTATGCCACTAAAACGCCAGTTTGGTTTTGTATTTAATGGCGGATTAGATGCTACTGAGGAAGGAAAAGAAGATTTAGCAAAAGTAACAGCGCATGAAGTTGCTCACGGTATTTTTGCCTTACAACACCCTTTTACAACTTATGGAGATGATATAAAAGGAAAAACTCCTTGGCTTATGGACTATGCCAACGGTGACCTTTTAAGCCATATGGACTGGGCACAAATACACAACCCAAATTTAAAGTTCTATATTTTTCAAGATGAAGAGGATGGGGAGCATGTGACTGTCTCAAATATGGAATATTTGGATAAATTTAAAAACTCAGATGGATCATATACATTTATTTCAATGTCAGGAAAGCCAATCTCGCTTCCTGATAATACTTCATCCGTAACATTTAGTATTGGTGATGATTTAAATTTAAAAAATTGTAGTGATGAGTTTAGAATTGAACCTTTTGGTTCTATACGAGGATTCACCATACAAGAAGACACATTTTCTTTTTGCGCCTCATGTAATAGTTCAAATTTTTCAGGATATTTTAAAAAAGGAAGTAACTGTGATGTAAATAGTAAATATATTGATAGTTTTTCAAATAAAGAAAATGTAAATGCTATAGTTGGTCTTCCTTGCATTGCTAATAATAACGTTGTCTTCAAGGTAATGCTAATGGAGGGATATTTTAATGATTTTGACTTTAGTGAAATCAATGGTAGTTATAATGGTCAAGGTTCTTTAATGGCTTATGATGAAATTATAAATAACTTCGATTTTAACAGAATAACTGATGAAAACATAGCTTATGTCTCTGCTACATTTAAACCAATGTTTGATGATGATGTAATTGATTTTTTAAATAGTGAGTATTGTCTTTGTTCTGATAATAACTTTACAGATATAGCATATGCTTTTATATATGCAACACAATTACAAAAAAATAAGAATTTAATTGGATGCTTTACCAATGGTGTTCCATTATTCTTTTATGATGAAAATATTAATACTGATAAATTTCATTATGCTGTAGTAAATGAATGGAAAGATAAAAATATAAATGGTTTTACAGAGTTAAAAAAACACGTAGAGGAATTTAAAAATTTAGCTACTTCCTATCCCTCATCTTTCGATGGAGGATATAAACTTTATAATTTTCTAAAAAAATATACCCCTGAACAGATATCTACTTCAAATGTTAACTCATATAAGTTAAGATTTGGTACTACTCATTGGGAAACAGGTTTAGTTCTTGACAAAATAAAGAATATATCTAGTTCTGAATTATTAAATCAATATGATGATGTATTTTGTTTATGGGAGAGTATACCTTTTACGGATAGAATATCGGCTATAAATACTTTATCGTTTAAGAATGAACCGAATGATAAGACAGAGGAAATATTACTTTATTTAATCATAAACGAAACTAATGTTGAAAAAATGCTTAACAATTTAAAATTAAGCAATTACAAGTTATTTTGGCGAGTTTGGGACGTTTTAGATTTTAAACAAAGAGCTGTTTTAATAGAGTATTTAAATACTAATTTAATTACACAAGAAAAAAAGGATACTGCTAAAAAAAATTATGATGAATTTATTGAAAAATGTAAAGATGTAGTTAATGGTGATTGTGATTTAAATAAATATAAATTACTTCCTATTTGGCGAGCAAATGCGCTAAGCGTAGTAGATTTTTCATTTGATATTTCACCAGGTGGATTAAAATCTGAGTTTGATTATTCTCTGGAAACTAGTGAAATTGATGGTTTAATTAATATTAAGGCAAATACAAATTATATTAACTTTAATAAGCTTGATGATTATTGGACCTATTTTTTGACAAGTGGAAAGGAACTATATAACTCAAAACTTGGCCCATTTAGAACCATAACCTTAGTTGTAAGAGAAGACATAAAATTAAATGGTAATATCATTCTAAAGAAAGACCAATTAGCTACTGTTCCTGCAATATTTCTACATTGGTTAGATTCATCTATTGATTCCGAACAAAATCAAGTAATAATTAGAGTAGCTGCGGATGGATTAGTTGTTGCGAGTATAATTGCATCGGG
This sequence comes from Cellulophaga lytica DSM 7489, assembly GCF_000190595.1. Lineage (NCBI taxonomy): Bacteria > Pseudomonadati > Bacteroidota > Flavobacteriia > Flavobacteriales > Flavobacteriaceae > Cellulophaga > Cellulophaga lytica. Next base: position 3,546,414 of record NC_015167.1, read on the forward strand.
TGGAGCTACAACTCCTTTACTTGCTATGGACCTTGCTATTTTTGGAACAGATTTTGTCTTTACAGTAGTTAATGAAAGTTCTGAAAACATTGATCCTGAAGTTGCAAAAGCCTGGGAAGCTATTTATAACATATACAATATTGCTAATATACCTAGAGCTGTTACATCTACTTCTGCTTTATTGTCTAATGGAACAAAAAATTTCTTAACTTTTGTTGAAAATACAAAAACATTAAATAAGTTTTCAAAATTTGTTGTAAATCCAAAATTTTTAGATAATTATATTATCAAGTTTAAAAAACTTTCTAATGTTCAAAAAGCTAACGAATTAAAACTAATAGATAATTTAATAATTGGAGTTATAAAAACTTCAAGGTTTAACAAGACAGCTTATGTATCAAGATCTCTAGCTAGAAATCTTATAGATGCAAGATTGCAAATTTCTAATTCAAAGTTTACCTCTACAAACATCAGTATGGGGGTAGAAACATCAGTTAGCGCATATAACCCCTATTTAAAAATTTTTAGAGGTAATCAATCTTCTTCTGTTGCAAATGTTACTTTTGTTGAAGGTTCTATAATTAAACCAACTATAAGTTCTATAAGATGGTTACCTGGAACAACTAAAACAGAAAGTATTAGAACAGTAGGATCAATTAACGATGTTTTCTACAATAGTTCTAATAATATATTAAAATCTGGAGATTTAGAAGTTATTGAACTTATTTCAAGTCCAGGACAATTTTACCTAAAGCCTTCAATAATTGGAACAAGTTCAGCAGGAACATCAAGTATTGAAGTTACAAACTTTTTAAAATTATTAAAAGAAAAAGACCTTACTAAGCTAAAAACAACATTATCAAACATAGATGATCCTGAGAAACTAGCTAGGTTTGCAGATAAATTTTCAGAATTACCTGAATCACTTGTTGCTCTAAATAATAAACCAAAATCAGCAGAAGCGTGGTTTGTTTTAGACGATATAGGAGTTGATGATGCTATAAAAATAGACTTAGAAAACCTAGATGAAGTTTCTGAATTAATTGGTGGGAGTTATAAAACTTGGAAAACTAGCTCTGCAGGTGTTAACAATAGACTATGGACAAATATTGAATATACAGGCAAATATTATAAAGTTAAGTTTTTAGATGATGTAGATTTAGGTGTTGCAAGCTCTAGTTATACCCAAGCAACAAAAACAATTGAGTTTGACTTAAACGTTCCTCCATACTTACAAAAACAAGGGGTAGCTTCTGAAATTTATGCAAAAGGTTTAGCCAATCATCCAGAAACAAAAATTATAAAAGAAGAGTATATAGCATCTAGCCGCTATATTGGTGGTGAACCTGCTAACCTTACTGTTTTTAAAAAACTTATAAATGGAACAGACGCAATTCCACCTGTTTCTCCAAAAGAAGCTGCTTTTTTAACACCTTCTGGAAAAACTATTAAACGAAATAATTTTGATGCGGAACCTGAAATATTAATAAATACTGATAATAATGTAACAATTCAATTTAGAAGGGCTAGTGATGCTGCTGATGCGGTGGATAGTGTTATTGATGTTTCTAAATTCAAAAATACTCTTGTAAAAACTCCAGGTATTGATAATAGTTCTTTAACTAACTTACCTAAAAGCTTTTGGGATGATGCTTATAAAGTATCTCCTAAATCTGGTACAAGTATAAAAACTAAAGTAGATAATATTATAGCTAATGGGGATCAATCTGGAAAAATAACAGAAGGACTCGTTGAAGATATTATGACAGCCAATGGTTATAAAGTTGGTAATGGAAGATATTATGGTGATTATGAAACTGCAAGAAATGGACTTGATGGCTTTTTCTATAAAGGAGATATAACTAACCCAAGTGAAATAATTGTGATTGACAGTAAGCAATTTAAAATTGATGGTTCTGTAAAATTAAATAATGGAAATAGTTCAACTGGTTTACCATCTCAAATGAAAGAGGACTGGATAAGGTATATTGCAGATGAAAAATTAAATGAACTAAAAGGACTACAAAAGCAAACAGCAACAGCAATTCAGAACTCTCCAGCCGGATTTATTCAAAAATATGTTGTAGCTGTAGATAAAGGTACTGGAGAGATTAATTTCTTAAAATTAGGAGACTTTTAAATATGATAACAATTAACGATAGAATTTCTGATAAATTAAAGAGTACTGATATTTGGATTCAACATATTAGTGATGATGAGAGAAATTTAAAGCCAATGGGTTTGAATTTTAGATTCTTGGAGGTGGACTTAGCTGTCAAATCAATTAATGATAAAGATTATATGCAAAGTAAACTACATTTTTATATAGCATCACTTCTTGACAAAATGAGAGTTGAAAAATTTAATGATACATTATTTGATTTTGGACTTCCTTATATTGTCTACCCTATTTTGAGCGATAATGAAATTTTAATTAAGACGTATTCGAAATTAAGATATAATGCCTGGGGGCGAATGCCCAGTATGGATGAAAACGTGTTAAAAGGAAAAGATGCTGTTTGGTGTAATACAGTCCAATTTTTTATGGCTAATGATGTCCAAGGGATTGAAAGAAATCTAAATATCATTGAAACTTTAACGCTCTCTAAACTACCAAAGAATAAACAAGAATTAAAAATCGATTATGATTTTTATAAAGCTCTTTTGTCAAAAGATAAATCTAAATGTGAGGAACTTTTAGAGCAGTTGGTAAGTCCTAAAATTCATAAGAAAAGAAATACTAATGATGTCTTAGCTCAATATGTTTCGCAACCTGCATTAGGTTATGCAAAATTAGCTTGGCGTTTAGGTATTGAAGTTGAAGTTAACTCTCCACTCATTCCAAAAGAAATATTACCAATTGAGCCTTTAGATAATTATGAAATACCTTATAATTTTTTAAGACAAGAATAAATAAAACAAAAAAATCCCCCCGCTAGCGCGAGCGTCACGCTCGTGCCGTAAAGAGTAAGCAAAGGAGCATAAATAAGAAGAAAAAAGTAAAATGAGCAGAAAATACAAATTTAATAATCCAACGGCAGCTTACTTTGTAAGCTTTGCTACTGTTTATTGGATAGATGTATTTACCAGACAAACTTATTTTAATGTATTAGAAGAAGAATCAACAATAAAAATCACCCAAATAAATTACATATAACTATGAAAAAACAATTGCTTATTGCCTCATTATTTTTAGTATCTCTTGGTGCTACCGCACAAAAAATAAAAGAAAAAAAAGGAGAGATATTTTTAGATAAAGTGAAAATTGCAAACATAGAAAAGGTAAAAACAGAAAAACCTAAATACTACCAAATATCAAACGTAGATGGTAATCCGCTTTTTAAAGTAAAAACTTTTGTTTACAAGTCTATCTTATTTCATGATGATGAAACTACAGACTACCACGTGGTTACAGGAGACAAAATACAAGACACACTTGCTATAGTAGAAAAAGGCTTTTACATTACGCAAAAAAGAATTGTAAAGTACTTAGTAGAAGCTGGCTTTTTAAATAGTAATGGCTATAATGAAGCTAATATTCCTAATTTAATTGCAAAATCTACCAAAATACCAACAAAATTGGTAGAGCTACAAAACAAAGAAAAGAGCTTAAAAAACACATTGGCTACAAAGTAGAAAGAGACTTTGAAAATCGTGATATTTTTATAAAAACCTATGCTCCTAAACAAACACGTAGTATTAAAAGTACTATGGTAGTTACTGCTAATGAGTTAGAAATTTACCAAAATACTGCTACAGAAGAAAACCCAGATAGTGAGCCATTATTAATTGGTTACGGTGTGTATGAGTATAGTCAATTACTAAATAACACTTCCTATAAAAAAACATACTTATTAAATGCTAAAAGAGTGCCTTTGGCATCATACGTAACCTATAATTACAAAACATACGTTCCTTTTAGAAAAGAAGAAAGCGACAAACTAGACAAGTTAAAAACCAAAGAAGAAGTTTTAAAAGCTATGGCTATAAACCATATTTTAAGAGAAAAACTATAATTCTTGTTTTTACAACTACTATAAACACCAACCAACTTTTTTCTTGAAAAACCTATTACTTTCACTTTTTATACTACTACCTACACTTGCCATATCGCAAAGTGTAGATTTAGAAACTTTTGGAAAATCTTCGCCTTTTAAAGTAGGCGGAGGTATTTCCGCTAGTTCTGTATTTTACAGTAGTAACCAAAGAAATAACAGAGAACCTTTTACGTACTACGCACAAGGTAATTTAAATTTTAGTTACTATAATTTTTCTATTCCTGTTAGTTATAGCTACTCTAACCAGGGTGAAAAACTAGGCTACCAATTGCCTTTTAATTTTAACAGACTAAGCTTACACCCTAAATACAAGTGGATTACTGCACACATTGGAGATGTAAATATGACATTTTCTCCCTATACGTTAAGCGGACACCAATTTACTGGTGGTGGTGTAGAACTAACACCTAGCAAAGGTTTTACATTTAGTGCAATGTATGGACGGCTTTTAAAGGCCACAGAGCCTGTAGAAGATGAGCGTGCTGTTGTTGCATACCAAAGAATGGGTTATGGGTTTAAAACGGTGTTTGAGCAAGATAAATATAGTGTAGGTGTGTCTACGTTTTATGCATCGGACAGAGAAAACTCTATTGATATTAACCCAGATGAAGAAGGTGTGTTACCTAAAGAAAACCTTGTTCTTGGTTTTGAAGGTAGTGTAGACCTATCTAAAAACTTAGAGCTACGTGCAGAATATGCTACAACTGCCATAACACAAGATACTAGAGCACAAGAGACCTCTAGCGGTAAAAAAGGTTTGTTGGGAAGCTTTTTTAAAAACCGAGCTTCTACAGAATATTACAATGCGTATAAATTAGGTGTAAATTACTCGTTTTACCAAGCTAACCTTGGTGTTAATTATGAGCGTGTAGATCCTGGTTACGAGACTTTAGGTGCTTATTTTTTTAATAACGATTTTGAGAATATTACACTAAACTTATCTAGACCACTATTTAACAACAAAGTTAATTTAAGCTTTAATGTCGGTTTTCAGAGAGATGATTTAGACGATCAAAAAGCAAACCCTACAAGCAGATTTGTTGGTGCTGCAAATGCAACGTATACGGCATCAGAGCGTTTAACATTTACTGGTTCCTACTCTAACTTTAGTACTTATACCAACGTTAGAACCAATCAGTTTGATGATATTAACGATGATAATTTACTAGACAATGCTACTGATTCTTTAAACTACAAGCAGATATCGCAGAATGCAAATTTAAATATCAACTATATTTTATCGAGCTCTAAAACAAAAAAAGAGAATATAAATTTAAACTACAATGTAAGTGATATTGCCAACGAGCAAGGTGGAATTGTTAGGATTGGTGATGCATCTACTTTTCATAACATAGCTACCTCCTACACTATTGGTTTTACAGAGTTAAACCTAAATATTACACCATCATTAAATGGCACATACAATACCATTGGTCGTGAAGATGCTACTACTTGGGGTCCTACTCTAAGCGTTAAAAAAGGCTTTTTTGACAATAAGTTAAAATCGGTTTTAGCATCATCCTACAATAAAACTGAAAACACTGGTGGCACTACTAACATAACTAACTTTAGAGGTGGTGTGTCTTACATATTATTAGAAAAGCACAATTTTAGCCTAAATGCAGTTCAACTTTTTAGAACCACACCAACGGTTTCTGGTCTAAAAGAATTTACAGCAACTTTCTCTTACAACTATTCTTTTGACGTTAAAAAACCTAAAATTAAATGGGGTAAAAAAGACAAAAAACGTAAAACTAGAGACAGTATTATTACTATTAATTATAAAAAATACAAATACGTAGATTATGCCAACAATATTACAGACACCATTTTACAACTAACCAAAGATCCTAACTTTGGAAAAATACCAGACGATAAAAATCTTGAGTTAAGAGGCTTGGCAGATAATATGATTAAGGCTATTGGTAAAAAAGATGCCGTTTACAAAGAGCAAGCTATTATCTATTTAAAGTCCTTAGAAGATTTTAAAGATTTTCAGGAAAAATACAACGACTTTGTACTACGTGCTTATAACAAGTTGGTTAAAGATGCAGAAGATATAGACTACAAACTAGAAAAAGAGTTTATACGTTTAAATGCTGAGAATAACGACCCTAAAGTTAAAAAAACAAAAGCTTCTGTAGAAAAACTAAAGGTTGTTAATGAGCGTTTTGACAACCATAGAAATATGCTAGAAGGTATGCGTAGTTGGGACATTATGGATGAAATTAATAGTACACGTTTAACTGCGTTTAAAGACAAGCATATAAACAAAGTTTATTTGATGTACACCAATGGTAAAACCGAAGTAGACATTGTAAACTTTTTAGAGTATTATTTAGCTGATTTATACCATAAGCAGATTAAGAAATAGGTTATAATGAAACTCTCAGATAAAACACAAGAGCTGTTACATAACTTATTTGCTATACTCTGTTTAGAGTTTCTCTACTATATTTATGACTTTTGGACTCCTATGGAGGAATTTCCTTCTAGTTGGAGAGCCGGTTTGTTAGAAGCAATATTAAGATACCTACACAACAACAAATTTGGTGTATTTTTAGGTAAAGGAACTTTACTTGTTTTAAGTAGCTATTATATTTATAAAATAATAAGGGACTTTAGTAAAAATAAGTAAAACTTTTAGTTTGTTTAACGGCACAAGCAAGATGCTTTCGATAGCGGGGAATTAAATCAATAAATTCTAGTTCACGTATAAAAGGAGCTCGTATTGATACTTTTATAGAGAAAGCCTCTGTTACTAAAAATGGTAATTTTATAAAGTTATTTAATGAAGCAGGAGTGTTAAACAAATTAATATGAAATTTAATAAACAAATTTTTAATTCTTTAATTCCAATTTTAAAAAATAGAGGATTAACAGAATCAACTTATTCAGAGCGTAGTGGAAGTCTAAGTTTTTATAAATCAAATAAACATAGTAATTATCAAATAACTCTTGAACTTGATGATACAACAAAAGGTTTTGTCAATGTTTATGGAAGAATATCTTTTACTAATGTGATAGATATACTAAGTAGATTTATAGAGCTTAGACCAAATGTTTATGAAGCTGTTGTAGTGAACTACGATTTGTATAAAAACAAAGAAAAATATAATAAAATATTTGATGAATTAGAAAGCCTTCCCCTTAAAACAGACTTAGATATTAAAGAGTTTGAAAATGAAATAATAAGTTATATAGATTCTTATATTCTACCATTTTTTGAAAAATTTTATAACCTTCAAGATGTAAATGATAAAATTTTAAATGACTTACCAAAAGAAGAATATGCGAACTATATACCAGGACAAACTAATTTTAAAGTTCTTATAATAATGAAATTATGTAATAGTTCTAAATATATTGATTTTAAAGAATGGGCATTAAGTGCTTATAAAAAAGGAGTCGAGATAAATGCAACGAAATATGGAAAAGATTATGAAATATTACAAAGATTAATAAGTTATCTTGAAAATGAAGATTTTAATAATTCCATAATCGATTGAGTTTTTATTTACCCCGCTAGCGCGAGCGTCACGCTCGTGCCGTAAAGAGTAAGCAGAGCAACAAAACAATTTAAAAGTAAAATGAGCAGAAAATACAAAGTAGAATCTGGTTTTGTAACTAATCCTGTTGATTGGAAATATAGTAGCGCTAGAAATTACCAAAATGACCAAACCATTTTAAATATTGATATATGATTATTAGTAAAACTTTTAGTTTGTTTAACGGCACAAGCGTGACGCTTGCGCTAGCGGGGATAGATAAAATAGAAGACTGGGAAGATTTTCAGAGTTTAATGACTAGTAATACTATTTCCGAAAATCACGAAATTTTTAATTTTATTGAAGTTTACTAATTATGAAAATAAAACAATCTTTCTCTGAAATTGTATCTTTTTCACTTAAAGAGAATATTTTAATAAATATAAACGGAAATATAACAGAGCTTGATGGTAAAAAAATTGGAGAAATAAATGATGCTAGAAAATCATTTAAACTTAATAGTGATGAAATTATAATTCTTGATAGTTTAAATAAGCCTTTCTATTTATTTTCAGGTAATTTATTAATTCAAAATCAACGTATATCTACTGTAACTGATAAGTATTTTTTAACCTACTCAAAAAAGCCTAGGAGGTATGCTATTTTTGATAAACAACAAATGAATTGTTTGTTTGAAGCAAATTCGTCATTTGGAGATGTAGTTTTAAATGATTTAATTTTTTCTTACAATTCTGGGATTATTTATTGCTATAATATTTTAAGTGGAGAGTATATATTGCAATTTAATTTGAGCAATGTAGAAGACAAGATATCTTCAATTATAGAATTTTCAGGGATACATAAAAACACTCTAGTTTGCACTTTAGAAAATGGAGGTGTTTTAGGGGTAGATATTGATAAAGCAGAACAAGTGTTTTATTTTTCGAATGCTCAACTACGGTCAGGGCTATATCAAAAAGAAGAAGATTCTCCAATTTTCATAGGTTTAAAACATTGGACATATTTAGAATTAAATGCGGAAACAGGAGAACTTATAAAAAAAGTTGACTTACAGCCACAATTAAAAGTATTAGGTGATATACCTAAAGAGTCACCTTGTTGGCTTTCAATCAACACTACGAAATATGAAAATAATCTAATATATTTTTTTGCAGATAAAAATTATGTTGGTGTTTTTGACATAGAAAAAACAGAAATTATTGATTTTCATCAGTTTAATTTTCTAGATAAAAAAACAACACTAAAAAGTGGAGCGGAAAGTCTACAAATAAAAGGAAATGAAATTTATTGTTTAGACACTAATAACGACTTACATATTTTAGAAACTACCCCTCTAGCACAATCATCCAGCTCCTGCCGTAAAGAGTAAGCAGAGTAACAGCAAACAAAAAAACCACCCAAATGGTACATTCAGGTGGCATTTTACTAATTTTTAAAGTATTACTGTTTATAAAACTGTTTACTTTCTGTTCCTGGTATAGAAATAATATACATTCCAGTTTTTAAATTATCTAAAATAATAACTGCTTCTTCTGCTGTTGCATTCATCTCTTTTACAACAACACCATTCATATTCCTAACTACAAGCTTGTCTCCTTCTTTTACTCCTGCTACTTTTATTAATTCACTTGCAGGATTAGGATATACTGTTAAAACAGCTTCACTGCTTCTTAAACTAGCTGTTGTTGGTACTATTTTCCATTTTTGGTTGCCATTTCTTTTTTCATAAGTATAAGTTATTGCATTGGTATTAAGTGTTCCGTTATTACGGTCTAAACCTTGTGTTTGGCAGTGGTTAGGCAATAAGCCGTATACATTAGTTCCGTTTTCTATAACTTTCCATTGTTGGTGTTTGCCAGCAGCACTTGTATAAGTTGCTACTTGAATTCCGTTTTCACATTTAGCATAAGGCACTTCTAAAAATCTATTGTTTGCTTTGTTTTTTATAGTATATACATTATCACCTAAATGCGTAAAAATCCATTTTTGATCATCATAATTACCCGGATTTACCATTTTAGCGTTAAATGTCTCTAAGGCTCTAGACAATAATCTTTGGTTAGAAGTTACAGACTCTATAGTATACATTCCATTATCTATTAACTGAGAGGTTACTGGCGAACCTGCATCTGCTTTTCCTTTTAACAATACAATAGCAGAATAAGGAGCTACAGTTATATTTCCTGTGTAATTATTATGCTTTGCATCTACATAATCTGTAGATCCTAAACTTACAGATTTTGCCACACCTGTTGTATTTACTACAAATTTTATAAAAGTATTTGGATTTGCTGTTGCTGCTAAAGTAACCGGAGCACCCTTCCCTTTTTTCTCGTAATTAGGATATTTTGATTTAAATTCATTTAAGTTATACTCTGTATTTTGTCTGCCAGCTCTTATACTAATTTGTTTACTTCCATTAAAGGGCATACAATAATAATTACTATTTACATCTCCTAAAAAAGTATTAAAACCAGCATCTGTAATTTGGTTGGTATACCTTGCAGAAAACTGGTTTGGTTTTTTACAAAACAAAATATTATTAGTAACTGTATTATTTGTTGATTTTGCTACACTACCACCAGCACCAAAACTATTATTATAGGTAGATAGTACTAACCCATTATCACAATTATAAACCGTATTGTCTTTAATTGTATTTTTACTAGACAGGTTTGCCATTAAACCCCAGCCTACAATGTTATATACCGTATTTTCATAAATTAACTGGTTTTGAGAGTCATTATCTATGTAAATACCAGCTGTTTTAACACCTCTTCCGGCAGGTATACCTCTAATGGCACCAGGAGAATCATGTACCATATTGTTATAAATACTGTTATTTCCGTTTTTATTACCTACAGAATATATACCACCACCATCATCTTTGGTATAGCAATAATTACTAATATTGTTATACCTAATTTTTAAGTTACCACCACCAAAATTTAATGCATGATAGCCTATATCTTTAATTGTATTTTTTTCTATAATGTTAGTAGAAGATCCAGATTTACTAATAAACCTAACTCCTGTGTACCCAATAAAACCTGGCGCACCCATACCAGTACGCATACCTATATTTTGCACCTTATTATTTGTAAAAGTTAGTCCATTTATACCCTCCCAACGTATAGCAACGTTATTACTTTCTTCAAAAACAGTATTTGTTACTTTTATATTGCTTAAGGTAAAACCTAAAGACAAGTAATTATTTCCATTGTAAAAATTACAGTTTGTAATAGTTAAGTTAGAAGCACCGCTAATAGCTAGAGTCTGACTTAAACCTCCTTCTACTCTTAAATCCTGAATTTTAATATAATTGGTATTATTTAAAGCCAATGCCTCATCCCCTGCTGGTATTTCTACATTTAAATTGTTAGGGTTGCTATTGCTATACAAATACAAAACACCAGCGTTTGTATCATGTGCCCACTCACCATTTTGGTCTAGTGTATTAACGTGATTCTGAAAAAAGTATCCAAAATTGTTTTCGATATTGTTTTCAAAACCTGCACTAGGGTCTGATAAACTAAAATTTACCGTTGTACCTCCATGAGATGTCACAGTTTCTACCTTAACATTGTCATCTGTAGTTCTAATGGTAATTTCACCTCCTTTAAACCTGTTTGACGCATACGGTAAACTTGATGCTTCTGAAATAGATTTATTATTTCCTGCGTGAGATTTTATTGTTCTGTAACCACCATTTGCAGCACTAATATTAGGCTCTCTACCTATTTGTTGTGCTTGGTTGTTTAAAAATAATGATGGTATTCTGCCATTATTAACCTTGGCTAAATTTGTTTTCCAAATGTTGCCATTATGGCGTGTCCAGTTATTTATTTTTTTTGCTGCCCTAAGTATTGGTTTATTACCAGAACCATATGCTTTTAAAACTATTGCTTTACCAGACGAGCCTTTTTTACCCTTTAAATCTAAAGAGCCATAAAACACATCTCCTTTATTAAAATTAATAACATCACCAGCATTAATTTTGCTTTTTTGACTGTTTACTTTATTTATAGTTTTCCAGGGCGTAGCGGCAGATGTACCGTTATTAGAGTCGTTACCAGAGGCACTTACATAGTAGTTTTTTTGTGCAAATACAGTTGTACTGCATAATACTAAAAACATACCTAATAAATAGGTTTTTAATTGTTGTTTAATTAATATCATAGTTTATAATGTTAAAAAAACCGCTTAACTATTTAAGTTAAGCGGCTTTTGGTTGTTGTTATTTTTTTATAAAATGAATACCCTTTTCTCCTTCTACACCAATAATATATTTACCAGCTTTTAAACCAGATACAATTAGTGTTTCTGAATCATTTGTTGCTCTTTTTTTAAGAATTACATTCCCTGAAAAATCATACAAAATAATTTGCTTACCTACACTAACACCAGATACTGTTACGTATTCTTGTGCTGGATTAGGAAAAACAACAACTTTACTTTCATTGATTTTTAAAGCCACACTTGCGCTTTCAGAATTAGAACAACCCTCTAAAACTTCTTCTGATCCAGATCCTACAGGTTTAGTGTAAGTCTTAGAAAGTACAAACTTATCCATCTCAAATCCATCCTCTCTCATTGAAAAAGAAATTGTATGCACTCCTGCTGTTGGTACATCAATAAAGATTTTTTGCGCTTCGCCACAATGATTTGCATTTGTACGTTGCTTACTCTCCCAAGTCCATTGTTGTTTACCAGTACACCATTGCATTTTTTGCCCAGAAGCTGGCCAAGTTCCATTAATACCAACGTGTACACCGTTATCTTCAGATCCTGTAGAATGTGCTCTTACCCAAACAAAATATTTTCCTGGACTAGTAAACTTAACTTTATAATTTACTATTGCTATTTTTCCTGGTTCATTAGAAAAATTTTGAGCATTAAGAGGGTCGCTATGAGTTACTCTTGTATCTGGTAAAATTTCTAAATACCCATTGCCACTTGCTTCGCTATAGTGATTTGAATCTGGATCTGGAGTTGGAGTACCTGTTGTGGTTTCATTAAAAGTATACCATTTTCTATCGTCATCTTTAGATTGACTGAAAAAATGTTCTGCTTCTACAGCTACTACTCCATTTTTTTCTACAGCAATACAATCATTACCAGGTTCTACTGTAGTAACATCTTCTTCAAAAATTAGTTTGTTTACATTAAATAAATAACCAGAATCACCTGTAAAGTTCAATTGAAGTGTTTGCTCCCCCGCTTCTAAATTAACAGTTGCAGTTACCGTTTTCCAAGTTTGCCAACCTCCAGTATTTACTACAGTAAGCTCACCAATATTAGTACCATCTGCATCAATTTTAATTGTACCTCCTGTTGTATTTGTTGCTACTTTTGCCTGTATTTTGTAAGTACCTGCTTGCGCTACATTTACTTTATAATTGGTATAATCTCCATCTTCTATATAGCCTATGTTTTTTCCTCCACCAACATCAGATGTGTTTTCTACTTGTGTACCCAATTGATCTGTAAAGTCTTCTGCTTCTATAGTTCCAGGCAATAAAATATTGTTATTTACTGCTCCGTTAGCTTCATCGCATTCAACCTCTAAAATTAATTTAGGAGATGTAGCCCCTTCTTTAGATGAAAAAGACACATCATTACCCGCAGTTTGCTTTAGTATTAAAGTAATGGTTTCCCCAGGTGTTACATCAGTTAAGTTCCAATCATAAATACTACCTACACTATAAGTAGTGTTTAATTGCCCTAATTTTGTGCCTTCTGCAGGTTTGTTTGTGTTAGACAAATTAGCCTCTGTCCAGTTAGTAGAGTTTCCTTTAAAAACCTCTATTAAACCATTGCCAGAATCACTAGAAACTGTAAGTTGTAACTTTACACTTGTAACTGTTTTAGAGGTTGTAGGTACTGTAAACTTTAGGTAAGCTAGTCTTCTACCACTTTCTACTCTTAATTCTGCGTTGTTAAACCTAGTTGTTCCTTGCAAATAAGCATCGTTTGTTAAGGTAGATGTTAATACATTATCACAAACAGTATTGCCATCATCATTTTTGCTTGTAATTAACGCAACCCAGTCATTAGTATCTGGTGCTACCAAATTATTACCTAAGGTTGTTTTTGCTGATAAATTACCTCCTGCTCTAGGGTTAAACCACTGTACATTATACTTGTTATTACCACTTGGCAAACTTAAAGATGTACTACCGCCATTGGGTCTGTAAATAGCATATATTTTACCTTCTTTAGTAAATACATAGTCATTATTATCTGCCGTAACATTATCTGCAGAAATCATTTCTGTTAAGTATGGCTGTAAATGTGTATTAAAAAAAGAGAGCGCATAACTACCTTCTTTATACTTAGCGCCTCTTTTTCTATGATCTTGGCCATTAAGGTCACCATCATTACTAGTATAACCACTGTAATATTCTACACCAGCACCACCAGCTAAAAAAGTTGCCCAAAGTACTTTTTCTCTAACTTGTTTGTCCGAGACCATTATACCTTGTGATGCAGTACCTTGCTCATCATTTGCTACCACCCATTTTTTACCTGTATTTCTTGAGTTTATTACCCATCTACGTATATCTTTATGTACATTATTTTGACTTGTTTGTACAGACACACCTGTTAAGTTAGACTTGTTACCTATTAATGGGTTATACCTTTGGTCTTGCTGACCTGGGTATGTATGTAAAACAATATGGTTGTTATATGCATCTAAATTTTTAATATAATTTATAGTAGATTTTACCACTTCATCTTTAATGGTAGATTCTTCAGATAGGTTCCAGTTTAATGCTAAATGGTGTGCAAACCTGGCAATTAACTCGCGGTAGTATAACTTACGTTCCCTACCAAAAGTATGACCATCCATTTTTTCACAATTTTCTGTTTCCATTGTTTTAAAATGTAAGTACATACCTTTTTTATCTGCATACTCCATTACTTTCTCCCATTGGGCAAGTTTAGATACATCAAACCTATCTTTATGTAGCTTATTCCACTGTTCAGATTTGCTTGCGCTAGAGTAATCTGATGATGACCCTTTTAATATGTGTGGAAAAACAGCACCATCATCACCACCAGCTGCCCATGTTAAAAAAGAGATTACGTTGGCACCTTGCCCGTGCAAATAGTTTATAGATCCTAAAATACCTTTACCTTTACCATTGTTCCAAGTATACGCACTTGCATCTGTAGCATTATAGTCTGTAACATGTGCTTGCCAGGTTTTACTTTTATTACCACCAGCTGTATTGCCCGGTGTACCATCAAAATCTACATAATGGAAACGGTTTTCAGGAGAATCTGCCCCAACTTTTAAAAACCAAGCTCCGTTAGGGTTATTTGGGTTTGTACCAGTATGCTTAAGATAGTGTTCTCCCACATATTGTAGTCTACCCAAATCTTTATTTCTAAAGTCTCTGCCTGTTTTATTAGATTCACTAATGGTAAAACTACCTGTTGTACCATCCATAAAACCACCACTGCTACCGCCACTATTAATTGCAACGTTAGTACCAGATTTAAAAACTGCTGTCCAGTTCCAAAGTCCTATATCATCTGGCGTAAAATGTACTCTCCATTTATTACCAGAATTACAACCCGTATTTTCTGCGTTACCACAAGCTGCATAGTACCCAGGTACAGTAAAACTTCTGTTGCTGTTTTTGTGTGTAAAAGTTACGTCTAATCTGTAATCTGAAAAAGGATTAGGATTAGCGGTTTCTGATGTACTTGGTCCGTTAAAAGTTATTGATAATTTGTGCCATCGTTTTAGCTCTCCTTCTGGAGTTTGAGCACTTAAAAACATACCAAAAAGTATGAATACCGTTAATAGATGAGGTTTAAAAAATTTCATAGTAGTAAAATTTAAATTAAGAATTAAACAATTAGTAACAAACGACTTATGACTGTAAAAAAAGTTTAAGACTTTGTTTTTTACATTACTAAAAGACATATAAATAATAGCTTAGCTATGGCTTAAGTGTACAAACAACTATGCATAAGAAATTATTTAAGGCCTATGTAGTTTTGTTAAAAAACTGAACAGTAGAGTCACAAGATTCATTATTTTTTTATGTATCAACAAAAAGAATATTAAGTTAAAACATAGGTTATCCGTTATGTAGCTAATAGTATTAGCCCATTTTGCGCATTTAGCCTTATGAACAGACTAAATAGATACGCCCTATATTTTACCAAACAGTACTTTTTTAACTAGTACTAAAAGATGAAAAATGATAAAATGTTAAATAATGAGTGATTAAAGAATAATAAGCCCAAAGCTCGTTTTTAGCAATGTAGTAGAACTTAAGTACAATTGTTTTCATTTTGTAAATAATTAAGTTGATAAAAAAATTCTTTGGGGATACAGCAAAGGTAAGTTATTTCTTACTTAATAATAAAAAATAATTCATATAAATAAAAAAAATTAACAATAATTCAGAATTATAGAAATACAGTAGCTTAATAAATAATTAAATTGGGATTTAACCACTAATTTAACAAGAATTAACTTCTTTTTTACGTGTGCTTTTAGAGCTTAAAACAGTGTGCTAAAATTAACTTTAAAATTAACAATTGTACATTAAATAGTTAATTTACAAAACATTAACATTTTTAAGTCATAACTTTTAATGTACTGTAAGCTACCATCTATACAATAAATACTACTAATTACCATTAAATCTCTGCTTTTTATACTATTATAACAAAGTTTACAGTTTTCTGTACTTAATAAATCTTATTATAATTAGAAGTATTTTCGTAAATTCATGAGTACCATTTACCTTAGTTACATACTAACCCCTTTTTTTAACCTTACTTTATGGGAAAAAAACTAATTATAGTTTCCGTAATATTATTCTTACTAATAACAGTAATTATATGGAATGTTTCATATAATCAAGTACAAACGTACACTAATAACATAATATTAGTAGAAAACATAAAATCTAACAATAAACTAGTAGAAACAGAGTCTAAATTAAATGAGCTCTATAGTATTAGTAAAAAAAATGTGCTTTATATAAGTAAACTAATACAGTTAGATTTAAAAAGTAATACTTCTGCTGTAGAAATAGAAAAAAAGCTAAAAACTTTTATAGATATAGATCCCAATTACTTTCAGGCAAGGCTAATAAATAAAGAAGGTATAGAGGTTATACGCGTAGATATAGATTCTTTAGCTTCTTCTAATAAATACCAAGACAAGTCTAATAGGTATTATTTTAAAGAATCTATTAAAGCTAAAAAAAATGAAGTATACATTTCTCATTTAGATCTTAATATAGAGAAACAAAAGATAGAAAAACCTTACAGACCAACAATTCGCTTTTTTACTCCTGTATATGTAGATAATAAATTACAAGGAATTGTTGGGTTAAACTTAAATGCTAAAAATTGGTTTAAAAATTTAGACACTTACAACTTAACATTACTAAACTCTAAAGGAGAAGTTTTTTATGGTGACCATAACAATTTATACAAGCCCTCTAAGGTAGACTTAACAACAAAAGACGCTAAAGGAAACAATATATATATGTCTAAAACTGTAAGTTTAGAGGGCAACCACCCTTGGACTATATATACCAGTACTAAATTAGAAGATACAGAAAAAAACTTGGCTAGATTTAAATTTGAAACCTATAAAAATGCAGGCTTACTAAATTTAGGATTACTCATTTTTTTAATTATTGTATATTCTTTATATATTAAGAATGAAAATATATCTAACCTTAACCAAACTGTAGAAAACAGATTATCTGAAAGAGATACACTACTTAAAGAAATACACCACAGAGTTAAAAACAACTTACAAGTAATTACAAGCCTACTAAGTTTACAGTCTAGCTTTATTAAAGACGAAGAAACAAAAGCTCTTTTTAGGTACAGCCAGTATAGAATAAACTCTATGGCCATAATTCATGAAATGCTTTACAGGTCTAATGACTTAAGCAGAATTAATTATGGAGAGTATATGGAGCAATTAGCAAATACTATGCTAATATCTATGAAAGGTAATGATACTAACATTAAACTAGATATTAAAGCTACAGATTTGTATTTAAACTTAGACACCTCTGTACCATTGGGTTTAATGATTAACGAGATAATTACAAACTCCTTAAAGTATGGTTTTAAAGATGAAGAAGGAGGAACTTTAAGCATTGAGATTAAAAAATTAGTGTATCCTAATTTTTTATTACTAATAGGAGATAACGGAATAGGATTTCCTAAAAGCATCAATTTTAGAAACACTAAATCACTAGGATTAAAATTGATACACAAACTAGCCCTACAACTTAGAGGTAATATTGAAAAAGATAACTCTAAGAAAGGAACAAATTACATCATCACATTTCAAGAAATTGAACAAACATCATAAATTATGGCATTAAAAGTACTCATTGTAGAAGATAATATGATTATACAAATGTTTATAGAGAGCATAATAGAATCTATAGACGAAAATATTGTAAGAACCGCAAGCAATAGTAACGAAGCTATTTCTGCTTTGCGTTTTTTTTCACCAGACATTATATTATTAGATATAGGTTTAAGCGGAGATAAAGATGGTATTGAAGTTGCAGAGATAATAAATAAGGATTATAAGATACCTTTTGTATTTATAACAGGCAATTCTGATGCTTCTACTATAAAACGTGCAGAAAAAACAAAACCAATGCACATAATTCGTAAACCAATAGATGAAAATCAGCTTAAAGCAGAGTTTGAAATTATATGCAGTAAATTGACCGAAAAACCATAGGAAAGTGCATTTCAACTCAAAAAAGCGTTATTTAATCGATGAAATGACCTTTTTTAGCAAAAACCTATGAATATTTACTAGTACAGGTAACGGGTTAATTCTAGATCTTTGATGTAGTGATAATTTAACCCCTATCTTATGAAAAATTTTATAACCCACAAAGCAGCTATAGTATGTATTTCTACATTCTTCTGCTATTCGTTATCTGCACAAAATACAGTTGCAAGTAACGCTTCTAAAACAACTACTGTTGAAGTAAAAAAGAGAGTAGACAACTACAAAAAACTTAAAAGTTTAGGTTACACAGACAAAGAAATTTACGAAGATCTAGGTAACGCTAACTTTTTAGTAAAAAAGTATGAAACTGCCGCTTTTTGGTACAAAAAGCTAAAAGATGTTAGTAAAGACAAAATGCTAAACAAAAGCTACCAAGAGCGTTACCAATTTGCACTAAAAAAAGTTGGTGTTAGTACAACTAAAGATGCTCACAACACCAATAAAGATTGGATGGCTGCTGTAGCTAATGATTACAAAACTACTAAGCAAAAAAACAATACTACTTATACAGGTAAGTATGGTGAGTATAGTTTTAACCCAAAAGGAAACTCTTCTTTAGAGACTGTAACACAGCAAAACAATTATTTAGAAGAAATTACAGACAAGCACAACGCTTATAAAACACCTGTAGCAGTTACTGCAGATGGTAAAACAGCTTACTTTAGTAAAGGTGTTTATGTAAAGCCAGCAACTGGTATTTTCTCTAAAAAAGAATTGGTACATAAAATATATAGAGCAGAAAATGTAAACGGACAATGGAAAAACGTTAAAGAAATTGCTTTAGCTCCAAAAAATTACTCTGCAATGCACCCAACAGTTTCTGCAGACGGAAAACGTTTATTTTTTGCATCTAATATGCCTGGTACTTTTGGTAAGTTTGATATTTATGTTGCTTCAATTAAAGCAAACGGTGACTTTGGAGTTGCAAAAAACTTAGGTCAAAAAGTAAACACAGAAAAAAACGATTTATATCCTAAAATTGTAAACGGAAACTCATTATTTTTTGCTTCAAATGGTCACAAAGGCTACGGAGGATTAGATATTTACATGGTAGAAGTTGGTCAGCGTAAAGTTGGTATTGCTGCAAATTTAGGTAGCAGAATTAATAGTGATAAAGACGATTTCTCTTTGGATTTACAATCTAAAAACGGAATGGGCTACGTAATGTCTAACCGTGGACAAGGAAATGTAGAAAGAGTAGCATTTACATACACTAACAAAAACAGAGATTTTAACTCTCTAGAAGCTGTTAATGATGAATCTTCTATAAACTATTCAACATCTGTTTTTGAAGATTAAGACCCAAGTTATATAAACAACTTACCCCCTTAGTTTATATTTCTTTACTGTACTTAGGCAAAAAAGTACTTACATTTTTCACCCCAAAATAACCGTAATTTTTACTACTATGAAAAGTCAAGTTTCATTTACTCACAAAATCTGTTTACTAGTTTTAGTATCTATTTTACTAAGCATACAAACATTAACAGCACAAGAGGCTACAGTTTCAGAAAATAGTTCAAACAATTCTTATCACAATCAATTGTTTTTTAATAGATTTTTAATAAATCCTACCTTTTCTTTGGTAAGAGAAAACAAATCTTACTTAAACATTTTACACAGAAACCAGTACGCTACTTTTGATGATAATGTACAAAACTATTTTGTAGGTTTTAGTAGTAAAATTAACGACAATGCCGCTTTTGGTATTGGTATTTACAGCCAGTGGGCAGGTGTTGTACAAGAGTTTGGTTTTAATGCAAACTATGCTACAGCAGTACAGTTAAGTGAAAAAAGTAAACTTACTTTTGGTGCTAACGTAACTTACTTTAACGAAGGTTTAGATAAAAACAGAGTTATTGCAGATGATAACGATTTACAGTTAATAGATGCAAAAAAGGAAAGTAAATTAGCTATACAACCAGCTATTACACTATCTGTTGGTAGGTTTGATGTTGGTATCTACGCTAAAGATTTGGTAAAATACAACCAAACAACAAATGCTTTTTCTACTAATTTTAATGACAGAAGTGTTAAAGCATCATTACAGTACACACAACCGTTTAGCGCTACTAGAGGTTTATTTGCAGAAGGTAGGTTTATGCCACTTGTACAGGTTGGTAAAAATGAAAACGGAGGAATATCTTATGTAGGTTCTATGTTATTAGATTTACCTAAGTACGGATGGTTACAATCTACTATAGATAATGAGCACGGTATTTCTATGGGACTTGGTTTTAACTTAAACAACAAAATGTCTTTAGGTTATTTGTTAGAAAAAGATGTAATGAACAAGGAAACAGACTTAGGCTGGAACCACGAGTTATCTTTAGCATATACATTTAAAAATAACGGTCCTGCTTTTGCTACAAATGATAAGCAAGAGTCTTATGATAGTAAAGTAGATAATATTATTAAAAACTATGAGGAGCAAATTTTAGCCCTTATGGAAGATCAAAAAAGAGATAAAGAAAGAATTGTTGCTTTAGAAAGCGGAAAAGATGCTACTAAAATGGCTATTTCTAACAAAAAAAGAGAAAATGAGATTTTAGCACTAATTACAAAACAAAATAGTTTAAAAAGAAATAAAAAAAATACACCAGAAGCTAAAAACACAACTAGTACAGTTAATAACAGTACACCTACAACAAAAAGCACGCAAAATGCATATGCTGGTACTGTAAAAACTGTTGGTCCTAAAAACGCAGTGCAAGACAAGTTTAACACAATGGTTAAAAACTTTGAGTCTCAAAGCGTAACATTAAACAGTAAAAAAAGAAAAAACAACCGTAAAAACAAAAAAGCTGCTAAATCTAAAGCTGTTACAGAAACAACAGTACAAGAAGATGAGAACTCTTTAGCTTACCAAAACAGATTAATATTAGATGAGCTTATTTTAAGACAAGATTCTATTGAAAATGCACGTAGCGCAGAATTAGAAAAAAAGTTTGAAACTATTGTACGTATTTTAAGAAACGATATTAAGCAAAACATACAAACTACAGCACAACAGGTTAATACTATACCAAACAATGCTGTAGCTGCTAAAACAACTAAAAAGGTTACTTATAAGTTAGATGCAGATAAAACAACTACAACTAACACAGTTGCTGCTAAAACTGATAACAAAAAATTTAAAGAAATTCCTTTAAAAGTAGTAAACCAGTCTGATATGGATGGTGTTAAGTCTGGATACTACGTAATTGCAAATGTTTACAAAACTAAAAAGTATTTAGATGCTTTTATGACAAAACTTAAAAAGCAAAACATTGATGCAAAACAATTTTACAATAAAGAAAATGATCTTTACTATGTATACATAGCAGATTACAACTATATGGAAGAAGCAGAAGACGCTTACGCATCTAACCTTAACGGTAAATACCAAGATGAAAAATGGATTTTAAAAGTAGACAAACCTACTTATTCTGCATCTACAGCAACAGCTGCAAATATATATGAAGATTAATACAATATAAGTTGACTCTCCCTAGAGTATAAATTGGGTTATTTTATAAGTGAAAATTACGCATCGGGGGTTGCGGGTAGTCCTAAAAGACAAAGTATATAACGTTCTTATACTTGTCTTTTGGACTATTTTTTTTTACAAAAAAGTGTAGTTCATCTAAAAAATTACTTTAGAACCATTCTAAATAATAAGTTAAAATTTTAACACTTTATCGATTAGGCCTTTTATAATATACGGTTAAAAGCATTAAAGTAACGACGAAATACACACTAACCCATTTTAAACCAGAAATTACCTACTTTTTAAATTTTGTCAAATAACGCAAAAGTCATATCTTTAGTATAGAGAAACAAATAAATAGTATAGAACCTATTTAATTACGTAAATCTTTTCTATTAAAATGAACGTTAAGAAAAGAGTTACATTTTTAAAATATAGTATTTATTTACTCTAAAAAATAGATTTTAGAAACTTGTAAAAAGGTTTCTTTCACCCCCAAAAACCCAAATTATATGAAGCTTTTTTACATTACAAAAAGTAACCAAAAACAAACCTACAAAACCTGCGATCAGCAGTCATTTTTTCACCTACAAAAAAATGATAATCTACGCTGTAAACGGTATAATAATCTCTGTATTTAATTTTTTGATAGTACTAGAAAGCTATAGTTTATAGTAGGTATTATAACTAAAATTAAAATAAAGAGTACCCCTACCCTTTTAATTTTAATTATAATTTCTGACTAATAAATTGCACTTAATTATTGTAAAAAATAAGTTAAGACTGGATTTCTATTTTCTATTTTAAAATTAAATACAACCCCAAATTTCACTTATAAACTTAACCTGTATGCTATTATAGTATGCAAAAACCCCCAACTTATGCAAACAAAAAATTTAAATGTTATTGTAATAGATAACGATCCGCTGTTTAAAAAAACGTACAAACATTATTTTAGTCTATACTCAGACTACAACTTAATTGGTATTTATGGTTCTGCAAAAGAAGCCCTAAGGTCTTCTACTACAGTAGCACCAGATATTATTATCACAGATATTCCAGAAGAAGAATTTGGTGGTATAGATGTATTAATTAAATTTAAAAAGAAAGCTGTAAACGCAAAAATTATTATTGTTAGTGAACAAAATGATTTTACACTAATTAAAAAAGCATTTAAAAACGGTGCAAACGGTTATTTAACCAAACCTTTAACAGAAATGAGACTGTATGATGCACTAAACTCTATTAAAATTGATGGTGCAGCAATTAGTAATGATATTGCTAAGCAAGTTATATCAATGTTTCAAAGAAAGTCTTTTAATGAGTTTTCTAAAAGAGAAAATGAAATTATTGACCTTTTATTTGAAGGAGAAACCTACAAAACTATTGCAGAAAAACTATTTGTTACTGCAAGTGCTGTTAACTTTCATATACAAAATATATATTTAAAACTTAACGTAAACTCTAAGTCTGAAGCACTGGACAAGCTTAGACAGTTAGATTGTGCTTAAAGCAAAACAGTATAGCAAAAACAAACAAAACCTACTTATGCTTTTGCTTATACTAAAATTTAAATAGTGTAAACTATTTATGTAGATTGTCCATATTTTACCATAAGACCCTTGAAATTGTTGATTTTTTCAGGGGTTTTATATTTTTAGTCTGTAAAAATTGTTTCTCCTTTTACCAACCAGGCAATTCCAAAGCACTCTATTGCTATGGTTTCCATCCAAAAGGTAATGTGGTTTTGGTAATATACATCTTCTGGTATTACTTTTAGTAAGCCAAGCATTATTACAAGCAAAGCACAAAACATAATTGCACCTGTTATTTTATAAATTGTATTTCGCTGTTTTTTTTCTTTTGTTCGTTCTGCTTTTGGCTTATCTGACCTTGTAAAAACAAAAAGCGACATATAATTTAGGCTCAATAAAAATATAGCAGCAGCTATGTAATGAAAACGTACCCGCCAAGTATTATCTTGTATATAAGTTACACTATAGGCTGCATCTGCATCACAACAGGTAATAGCTATATTATCTGTAGGGAATAATAATAGTAGAATAGCAAAAACACCTGCAACAAAAGAAATGTAAAAATCTATAGGCTCTCTGCCCTTATACACCATTAAAAATATTGCCATTATACTCACAACTATAATAAATATAGGGT
Organism: Cellulophaga lytica DSM 7489; assembly: GCF_000190595.1. Taxonomy (NCBI): domain Bacteria; kingdom Pseudomonadati; phylum Bacteroidota; class Flavobacteriia; order Flavobacteriales; family Flavobacteriaceae; genus Cellulophaga; species Cellulophaga lytica. The sequence continues at coordinate 3,570,432 of NC_015167.1, forward strand.
TTGCGCGTGTGTAGTAATAATGGCTAATAGACTCTAAAGTACTTGTGTGTTCTGCTGTTACCCATAAAAAAGCAAACAATAAAATAGGCAAAGCTATACCTAAAACTCCTATTAATCTTCGCAGAGTTTGCGTGTTTGTTAACCAAATATCATCATCTCTCCTATAATCTAAATGTAACATTTTCTGCATTTTAGAAGTAGACTCTTGCTTGTTTTTTTGCTTCATAACAAATTTAATTATGGCAATTGTTGTAACATAAACTTATAGCCTAAGGCTATTAAAATGGCTAAACCAAAACTTATTAAGGTACCAATAAGTATGTATTCTGTTAATTTACGGTCGTTTGCTTTAGATAAATCTCCAAACCTAAAAACAGATTTTGCTGTTAATAAAAAGCCAATACCACTCCACTGCCCTAGTACTATAAACATAAAAATAAACAAGCGCTCTAAAACACCTATATATGCACCTGCGTTTTTAAGTGATTTTTTAGATTCGTCTTCTAATTTCCATTTAGATATTATTACTTTCATAAGAATAGCAGATACATTTGTTAGTAAAAAAATTGCTATTAAAAATAATATTACATTAGGAGCTGTTAGGTAAGCTAAGTTTAAACTATAACCTGTATAAGTAGTAGCTACAATTACTAACACTAATAAATGTAGCAATTGATCTAGAAAAAATAAGACTCTAGCATTACCATCATTTTGTAATATTAATTTTGCTAAGTCTATTAAATAATGTGTAATTACAATAGTAGCAATACCAATAAAGTAATTTGTATTAAATTCTAAAACTACCATTAAGGCTAGTAAGTGTATAACTATATGCCAGTACAAGTAAGCCGACTTTTGTTTTTTCTCTAGCTTGTCTTTTATCCATTTATTTGGTTGCAACACAAAATCACCCAAAATATGAGCTAAAAGCAACTTTAATGTAAGTACTAACATAGTTTTTTTATTTGTGTGTTATAGTAATCTAATATTTTTAAAATTTCATCAAAACCAGCTTTTTTTAAACTAGTACTAATATTGCTTTGCTTTTTGTCTAACCTATCTGCTAACTCTTTTTGCGTTACACTGGTATCTTTTAAGCTTTCTTTTATTAAAAGTGCATAATTAGGTGTCCAATTATTTATAGTAAGCTCCAATACATCTAACACTAAATTTAAAACGATATTAAACTCTTGCCAAGGTGTTTTAATTGCCAAAGTTTGTTTTTTTAGGTCTTCAAAACACTCACCAGAATTTATGTAAGCACTACCATTTGCCTCTGTTACCTTTTCTGATGTATAACTTTCTTCTCCTATACCAATTGCCATTCTAACATCTAAAGTCTTAAATTGCTTTAAAACAGTTTTTAATACTAAAGCTATTTTTAAAGCTTGTTCTGGTGTTGTTTTTAGCTGAAAACTATCTCCTCTATATATTTCCCAATCTTTTGGATCTGAGCCTATTTTTTTCAACTCAGACTTAAGCTCTGGTAACCAAACACCTACATCTTCTGCTCTAGAATTAATAATGTCTCCTGTTATAACTGCTATCATTTTTTATTTTTCATCAAATATATGCTATTTAACATATAATTGCAATTATATGCCATATAACATATAATTTAAAATATATGCGTTTAAACATATAAAAGAGTGTATCAATTTAAAAATAGATTTTTTTAACAATATTATATTTACAAAAATAGTAATTAATATAAATGATGAGTCAAATTATAGCATCAACCTAAAATAATTAACTAACAAAAAAGAGATACTCTTTTAAAATAGTACTTTTGCGGTATGGTAAGAAACATTCAGCTTAGAACTACATTAAAAGAAGAACCAATACAAGGTATTCTAACAAAAAAAGCTGCTAAATATTTAGGTATTCCTGAAACAGAAATTACGGCTCTAAAAATAGATCGTAAGTCTATAGATGCACGTAAAGCTACCATTTATTTTAATTATAAAGTTACAGTATACATACAAGAACCTGCACCAGAAAATAGCAACTATACTTTTAACTATAAAGATGTTTCTAATGCTAAAGAAGTGCATATTATAGGTTTTGGTCCCGCAGGTATGTACGCTGCATTACGTTGTATAGAATTAGGGTATAAACCTATTGTTTTAGAACGTGGTAATAATGTACAAAACAGACGTAGAGATTTAAAAGCCATTAACCAAGAGCACATTGTAAACCAAGACTCTAATTATTGTTTTGGAGAAGGTGGCGCTGGCACCTATTCTGACGGTAAGTTATATACCAGAAGCCTTAAACGTGGAGATGTACGCAGAATTTTTGAAAACCTAGTATACCACGGTGCAACAGACCAAATTTTAGTAGATGCACACCCACACATAGGCACCAACAAACTTCCAAAGCTGGTACAAAATATTAGAGAAAATATTATAAAGTATGGTGGTGAAGTACATTTTAATACTAAAGTGGTAGATTTTGATATAAAAAATAACACTTTAAAAGCTATTATTTTAGAAAATGGAAATGAAATGGCGGTAAATAGTGTAATACTAGCTACCGGACATTCTGCTAGAGATATTTATTATTTACTACATAAAAAAGAAATTGCATTACAAGCTAAATCTTTTGCTATGGGTGTACGTGTAGAACATCCGCAACATATAATAGACAGCATACAATACCATTGCAGCGGACAAAGAGATGAGTTACTACCCGCAGCTGCATACAGCCTTGTAGAACAAGTAAAAGGTAGAGGTGTATACTCATTTTGTATGTGCCCAGGCGGATTTATAGTACCTGCTGCAACAGCTCCAGGAGAGGTTGTGGTAAATGGTATGTCTCCATCTAAACGAAATAATTTATATGCAAACTCTGGTATTGTTGTAGAAATTAATGTTGATGAAGATATTCCTAAATACAATAAGTTTGGGGTTTTAAAAGGGTTAGAATACCAGAAAGACCTAGAAAAACTAGCTTTTACCGCAGGAGGAAGAAGTCAAGTTGCACCTGCACAACGATTAACAGATTTTGTAGAAGGAAGATTATCTACAACACTAAATGAAACATCATACCAACCAGGATTAAAATCTGCTCCACTACACTCTTTATTTCCTAAACTAATTGGAAGTCGTTTACGAGGCGGATTTAAGGCATTTGGAGATAAAATGAATGGGTATTACACCTCTGAAGCTAATATTATTGGGGTAGAATCTAGAACCTCATCTCCTGTTAATATTCCAAGAACAGAAAAATTAGAACATCCAGAAATTAAAGGTTTATTTCCTTGTGGTGAAGGCGGTGGCTATGCAGGTGGTATAATTTCTGCTGCTATGGATGGCGAAAGATGTGCAGAAGCAGCAGTTGCAAAAATATAATTTATAGTGACTAAAACTAGCCTTTAGCAATAAGCTTTAGGCTATTGTAATATTACATTGTTTTAAATAAACAATACCACAACACAAGACTTAATGCATTTTACTTAGTAGTTCCTAACTTTAGTTGTTCTGTTGCGCTTTTTTTATAATAGCTTTTAAGCGTTCTTTACGTAAAGCTTCTTCTTTTTTCTTCTTATTTATTTTTCTGGCCATTAACTTAGAGTGTTTAGCCTTATTTAATGTATTTTTTTCTTTTCCTGTTTTACCCATAACTAGCTCTTTTTTAAACACTTTTATATCAACCTAAAACAAAAACTTATCTTTTTTTTACTTTTTTTAAAACCCTACTTCAAATTATCTCGTTAGTATGGCAAGAGTGTATAAGTTTTTATAGCTTTGGTAGCTGCAAAAATAACACTTAAAAATACAATAGTAACAAAGTTGTTTTAAAGCATATAATGATACGTAGCAAACAATATATATTAAAAATTATAGCAATAAGTATAAGCTTATTGTATGTGCTACATCCATTGCAACATCAAATTAAAGATGGTTTACACGCTATTTCTCACGCTATAGACTCCCATACAGTTGCTGTACATACACATAGTCATACCTCAACAGCTGGGCATAACCATAGTCATACACACGCTCAAGACCACGAGCATCAAATAATTACATTTATAAACAATCTTTTTAGTGAAGCAGAAAACAATTCTAATGATGGCCTTGTACAGCAAGTTAAAATAGATAAACATATTGTAGACACAACTACTTACACTATTAAAAATTATAGTATACTACCCACTAATTATATATATACTAGCCCATATAAAACTGCAAAAGGCTACATATTAGCAGCAAAAAAACCACCCAAAAGCCCACTTGTTTAACACTGCTTATAAACAGCAGACAAATTCATAATTATTTTATAAAAGTACTAGTTACTACAGGCTGTTTTATGCCTATAAGTTAGCTATGTATACACATTACTGGTATCCTAAATTTAGAACAATATTACAGTTTTAAACAGGGTACTTTTTACAACAAACTACAACAAATGAAAAATTTTATAGCAATACTACTGCTCTTAACAGGTATTGGCAGTATACAAGCACACGAGTTAAAAGGTACAATAGTATCTAACAACAACACACCTATAGAAGGTGTTAGTGTGTACAACCAAACAACAGGTAATTACACCTACTCTAATACATCTGGTTATTTTAAATTAAATAATGTTTCTTTAAATGACGTTGTTTTCTTTTACAATCTAGGGTACGCAACAAAAGAAATTACAATTACAGAGAAACACTTAAACACTACTGTAAAAATTAGTTTAACAGAAAGTGCTGTGTCTTTAGACCAAGTAGTTTTGGTTTCTAATGTTAATACCTTAAGTACATTTTTAAATGTAGATGTTAAAACAAATCCTGTAAAGTCATCACAAGAAATTTTACGTAAAGTTCCTGGACTAATTATTGGTCAGCATGCTGGTGGTGGTAAAGCAGAACAAATATTTTTACGCGGGTTTGATATTGACCACGGTACAGACGTTGCCATAAGCGTAGATGGCTTACCAGTAAATATGGTATCTCATGCACACGGACAAGGTTATGCAGATATGCACTTTATTATACCAGAAACTATAGATAACATAGATTTTGGCAAAGGCCCTTATTACGCAAATGTTGGTAATTTTAACACTGCGGGTTATGTTAACTTAAAAACCAAGAAAAAATTAGACAACAATTTACTATCTGTAGAAGCCGGACAGTTTAACAGCTTACGTGCAGTAAGTATGCTTAAGTTGTTAGATGAAGAACAAAATAATATGTATTTAGCTTCTGAGCTTGTACTTACAGATGGTGTTTTTGATTCTCCTCAGAATTTTAATAGAATTAATCTAATGGGACGTTATAACTATAATAATTATGACGATCAAGAATTTACTATTACAGCTAGTCATTTTCAAAGTAAATGGGATGCTTCTGGTCAAATACCTCAGCGTGCGGTAGACCAAGGTTTAATTGGTAGGTTTGGCGCTATAGATGATACTGAAGGTGGTAAAACTAGCAGGTCTAACCTATGGTTTAATCACACCAAACAATTTAATGATCACGAGTCTCTTACTTCAAAGGCATTTGTATCTAAGTACGACTTTGAGTTGTTCTCTAACTTTACCTTCTTTCTAGAAGACCCTGTAAATGGAGATCAAATAAAACAAAAAGAGTCTCGTAGTATTTTTGGAGCAGAATCTGTTTACGCTCATAATTATCACTTTAATAAAGATAACTCACAGTTAAAATTAGAAGCTGGTGTTGGTTTTAGGTATGATGATGTTAATGACGTGGAGCTATCGCACACAGCTAACAGGCAAACTACTTTAGAAACTTACGCTTTAGGTGATATTGATGAAGTTAATATGTATAGTTTTGTAAACGCTACGTACAAGAAAAACAGATGGACAATTAATCCTGGTTTGCGTTTAGATTATTTTAAAAACGACTATATAGATAAACTACAAGCTACATACACCAGTTTAAGTGAAGACAAGGTTTTTGTTAGTCCTAAGTTAAACTTTATTTATGCTGCTTCTCCTAGCGTGCAGTTATTTTTAAAATCGGGTATTGGTTTTCATTCTAATGACACACGCGTGGTTACTGCTAACAATGGTAAAGAGATATTACCTGCTGCTTATGGTAACGATTTGGGTGTTATTCTTAAACCATCATCTAAATTAGTTATTAATGCTGCTTTATGGAGCTTATTTTTAGAACAAGAATTTGTATATGTTGGTGATGCTGGAGTTGTAGAACCTAGTGGAAAAACACAACGTTATGGTGTAGATTTAGGTTTTAGATACAACATAAACCCTAATTTGTATTTGTATAGTGATGCAAACTACGCTTACGCCAGAAGCACAGAAGAAGCAGATGGTGAAGATTACATACCATTGGCTCCTTCATTAACCGCTGCTGGTGGTGTAACTTTTAAAAACTTAGGTAAGTTTTCTGGCGGATTAAATTACAGATACGTAAAAGACAGACCTGCTAATGAAGACAACTCTATTGTTGCAGACGGTTACTTTGTATCAGATTTTAATATTAGTTACAATACTAAAAACTGGACATACGGAGTTATTATAGAGAATTTGTTTGACACAGAGTGGAACGAGAGTCAGTTTGCTACAGAAACAAGGTTATTTAATGAAGATAATCCTATAGATGAAATTCATTTTACACCAGGTACTCCGTTCTTTTTAAAAGCTAAAGTTTCCGTAACTTTTTAAAAACGGTATTTTTATTGCACCTAGTAAACCCACAGCATTTGTTGTGGGTTTATTTTTTATCTGTCCAAACACAGACACCATTTTTTATAAAATTATAGTATATTTAGTTTAATGATTAGGAACTTTTTCTTTGTTTTATGCTGTATAACACTCTTTTCTTGTGCTAACAAAAGTGTAGAAAAGAAAGAAAACCCATATGTTTGGAAAACACTTAGCGTTAAAGCAACTGCATACAACTCTTTGGCATACCAAACCTCTTCTACCCCAACTATTGCTGCTTGGGGAGACAGTCTTAAACCCGGAGACAAATACATAGCTGTTTCTAAAGATCTTTTAAAATTAGGTTTAAACAGAAATACTGAAGTAAAACTAGAAGGGTTTAGCGGAACTTATTTGGTAAAAGATAAAATGCACTCTAAATGGCGTAACCGAATAGATATTTATATGGGAACAGATGTAAAAAAAGCTATAGAGTACGGTGTTAAAAAAATTAATTTACAGTACAAAATTCTTAAAGATAGCTTAAAAACACCTTAATTTTAAAGCGTTCTTCTTATCTTTAAAAAAACCTATTATACTAGTATTTAGTTAATATTTGCATTAGCTTGTAAATGATAGGAAAGTAATTTTAATACGACAAAATATTACAAATAAGATAACACTAGTATAACAATTATAATGTAGAAAGGAAATTGATTTATGTTAACTTGGAAAAATGTAATTCACTTTACCGTTAAAGGCAATTTAGAGCCCGATTTTAAAGTTGAAAAGTCAGATATTGAGTGGAAACAATTGCTAACACCAGAACAATACAGAATTACACGTAAAAAAGGTACAGAGCCAGCGCATAGTGGTGCTTTGTGTAGTTCTTTTACAAACGGACAATACAATTGTGTTTGCTGTAACACACCTTTATTTAACTCTAGCATAAAATTTAAGTCCAATTCTGGCTGGCCTAGTTTTACACAGCCTATTAAGGAAAATGCTATTAAGTACATAAAAGATACAAGTTTTGGTATGATAAGGGTAGAAGTTTTATGTAATACATGTAACGCACATTTAGGACATATTTTTCCAGACGGACCAGAACCTACTGGCCTACGCTATTGTATAAATTCTGAAGCATTACAATTACAAAAAGAGAAAGAAAAGAATAATGATGAATAGAAAATTAGAAACATTAACTGTTGGTGGAGGATGCTTTTGGTGTACAGAAGCAGTTTTTAATGAGGTTAAAGGTGTAGAAAAGGTAGTTTCTGGTTACACGGGTGGTATTGCACCTGGCAGACCAACATACAGAGAAATATGCTCTGGTTTAACTGGTCATGCAGAGGTGGTACAAGTTACCTACAATGCCGCAGAAATAGCGTACCAAGATTTACTAGTTATTTTTATGACTACACACAATCCTACTACGCTAAACAGACAAGGTGCAGATGCTGGCACACAATACAGATCTGTAATTTATTATCATAATCCTAAACAAAAAGAACTTGCTGAGGTTGTTTTAGCAGAAATGGCTCCGTATTACACAGATCCTATTGTTACAGAACTTAGCCCTATTGGTGTTTTTTATGATGCAGAAGAAGAACATCAACGTTTTTACCAAAATAATAAAACAATGGGGTACTGTACTGTAGTCATAGACCCTAAACTAGCTAAACTACGACAAATGCACGCAGATAAATTAAAAAGCATAACAGCTTAATACAACATATAATACCTGTAATTCTTTATGACTTACAGGTATTTTAAATTTTAGAAAGAATGAAAGTTATACACGATAAAGAAAATCAAAAATTTACTATGAATGTTGAGGGTGATACAGCATTTGTAGATTACAAGCTTAAAGATGGAAAAATGTACTTAGTATATTCTGAAGTACCTACCAGCTTAAGAGGTAAAGGTATAGGCAAAGTTTTAGTAGAACAAACTTTTGAGCTGCTTACCACACAAGGGTACAAAGCTGTAGCTGTTTGTGGATACGTTAAGGCTATTGCTAAAAGAAGTGACAAGTGGAGTACTATAATTGAACAAGCCTAAATAATGAAGTTTAACCTAAAAGATAGATTTACATCGCAATTACCCGCAGATCCTATTTTAGAAAATTCTAGAAGGCAGGTTTCTAATGCGTGTTTTTCTTATGTTACACCTAAAAAAACTGCAAACCCAGAAATAATTCACGTTTCTGATGATATGCTACGCACGCTTGGATTAACAAAAAAAGACAGTGCTACCAAAGAGTTTTTAAACGTTTTTACAGGAAACAGCGTTATGCCAAATACCAAACCATATGCTATGTGTTATGGCGGACATCAATTTGGTAATTGGGCCGGACAATTAGGCGATGGTAGAGCTATAAATTTAGCTGAGGTAGAACACAATAACAAAATATGGGCTTTACAGCTTAAAGGTGCAGGAGAAACTCCGTATTCTAGATCAGCAGATGGTTTAGCTGTTTTACGTTCTTCTGTTAGAGAGTACTTGTGTAGCGAAGCTATGTACCACTTAGGCGTACCAACAACAAGAGCCCTCTCTTTAGCGCTTACAGGAGATAATGTGTTAAGAGATATGTTATACAATGGCAATGCAGCTTATGAAAAAGGTGCCGTTGTTACTAGGGTTGCTCCTAGTTTTCTACGTTTTGGAAGTTTTCAGTTATTAGCAGCCAAAGAAGATATTTCTACCTTAACTACGCTAGTAAATTACACTATAAAAAATCATTATTCTCATTTAGGCAATCCGTCTAAAGAAACTTATATAGCTTTTTTTAAAGAAGTTGCAGAACGTACTTTAGAAATGATTGTACATTGGCAACGTGTAGGTTTTGTACACGGTGTTATGAATACCGATAATATGTCTATTCTAGGACTAACCATAGATTATGGTCCATATGGCTGGTTAGACGATTATAATCCGGACTGGACACCAAATACTACAGACGCAGAAAACAGACGTTACCGCTACAACAACCAACCTAATGTTGGTTTGTGGAATCTTTTTCAATTGGCAAATGCTTTATTTCCATTGGTTAATGAAGCTGCTCCCCTAGAAACTATTTTAGATGATTACAAACTAGGTTATGATAAGGCTTCTTTAAAAATGATGCGTTCTAAAATTGGTTTGTTTACAGAATTTGACACAGATTATAAACTTATAGAACAGCTTGAAGAGAATTTACAGCGCATAGAAACCGATATGACTATCTTCTATAGGAACTTATCCACTTTTAACAAAAACGCTCCTAAAGAAGCTCTAAACAGCATTAAAGAGGCTTTTTATAATACAAACACACTAACAGATGATGTAAAAACACATTGGAACAATTGGTTTACTTCTTATGCTAGCAGATTAAAGTTAGAAAAAACAACAGATGATGAGCGTAAAGTAAAGATGAACCTAACTAACCCTAAATACGTATTACGCAACTATATGGCGCAACTTGCAATTGACGCTGCGGACAATGGTAACTATGCTGTATTAGACGAGTTATATCAACTTTTAAAAAATCCTTATAAAGAACAACCAGAACATCAAAAATGGTTTGCCAAAAGACCAGATTGGGCAAAACATAAGGTTGGTTGCTCTATGTTATCCTGTAGCTCATAACTTCTGGTCTAAATTAAAAATAACACTATGAATAAAACAGATTTCAGCAACTTAAAAGCAATGTACATTAATTGTACGCTAAAAAAATCACCATCAATAAGTCATACTTCTAAACTTATGGAGGTTTCTAAGCAAATAATGAGCAAAGAGAATGTTACTGTAGAACAATTACGACTTGTAGATCACGATGTTGCTACTGGTGTTTACCCAGATATGACAGAACACGGCTGGGATAAAGATGAATGGCCAGAGCTGTTTAAAAAAATTATAGATGCTGATATACTTATCATTGGCACCCCAATTTGGTTAGGAGAAAAGTCTTCAGTAGCGCAAAAACTTATTGAAAGACTGTATGCTATGAGTGGTATGACTAATGATAAAGGACAATATTTGTTTTACGGAAAAGTAGGTGGTACCATTATTACAGGTAATGAAGACGGTGTAAAGCACTGTGCTATGGGTATTTTATATGCTATGCAACATATTGGTTATTCTATACCACCACAGGCTGATGCTGGTTGGATAGGTGAAGTTGGACCAGGCCCTAGCTATGGTGACACCGAGTGGAAAGGAGAAAAATTAGACACTCCTGTTGGCTTGCAATCTGACTTTACAAATAGAAATACAACATTTATGACCTACAACCTTATGCACTTAGCTAAAATGCTAAAAGAACAAGGAGGTTACCCTAGTTACGGAAACTCTAGAGAAGGCTGGGATAATGGTAAAAAATGGAACTTTGAAAATCCTGAATACCGCTAATAAAACAGCTAATAAACTGCATAGCAACGCTATAGTTGCACTGTAATTTTAAGCTACTATTTCCGACAAAATCACCAACAATAATAAAAACATTTAAAAACCACATTTATGAAAGCAATTTGGAACAATACCATAATAGCAGAGAGCAATGACACTGTAGTTATAGAAAACAATCATTATTTCCCTAAAGAGAGCATTAAGCAAGAGTTTTTTACACCAACAAATACACACACTACTTGCCCCTGGAAAGGCAAAGCTCATTATTATACCGTTACTGTAAACGGTAATGAAAATAAAGATGCTGCTTGGCACTATCCAGAAGTTTCTAAAATGGCAAAACCAATAGAAGGTTATGTAGCTTTTTGGAAAGGTGTAGAAGTAGTAGAATAGTATTTTTTTTGCTTAAAATAGCAGAAGATTCACTTTATTAGATAACCTCAAGCAAAGGTTACCATTAGTAAGCAAATGCTATTTTAAAATTGTTATTAGGATGTAAAATATAACGAAAGGTTTTGTTTTTCTATTCACATATAGCGTCAATAAAATTGATATTTAAATAATTAAATAATAAGTTCAGTTAAAAATTAATAAAAAACTGGATAACAATAATTTAACACGTATTTAAACTATTAAAATAATGCATTTTACAAAAAAAATACCAATAAGTATATAAGGTATTTTTAAACAGAAAAAAAGCATAAAAAATAGATAGCATTAAAAAAACTTTTCAAGTTTAAATTATAAAAAATTACAACACAGATTTATCAGTTTTTAGCACTTAAACCATTACAAAAGGAATATAAAAATTACCTTAACACAAATCTTAAAAAACCATTTTACAAAACCTTGATTCTATCAAAATCACAATTGCTTTTATTACAATTTTCTAAGCATATAAACACTAAAAAATTAATGAATGAAGAGCACTAGATTACATATAAAAAATAAAAATGGTTTACAGCTACAGGCCTACTTAGAGCTACCTGCCAACCAAAAACCAAACTACTTTGCCATTTTTGCACATTGTTTTACTTGTAGCAGTACATTAACAGCTGTAAAAAACATTAGCAGGTCTCTTACAACGCACGGTTTTGGGGTTCTTAGGTTTGATTTTACAGGACTTGGGCGCAGTGAAGGAGAATTTGCAGATAGTCATTTTTCAGCAAATGTAGATGACTTAATTGCGGTAAACAATTACCTAACTGAAAACTATAGCGCTCCTTCCCTATTAGTAGGGCATTCTCTTGGTGGTGCAGCAGTTATTGTTGCAGCGTCTAAACTAGCAAATATTAAAGCTGTTGCTACTATTGGCGCACCTTCTACCGCTAGTCACGTAACACATTTATTTACCCACGATGTTAGCAGTATTCCAGAAAAAGGAAACGTAGAAGTTAACATTGGTGGCAGACCTTTTAAAATAAACAAGGAGTTTGCAGAGGACTTTAGCAAAACAGACTTACCAAAAATAACAAAAGAACTCCGTAAGCCCATTTTAATTCTACATTCACCTATAGACACCATTGTTGGTGTAGACAATGCACAAGAGCTTTATTTAAACGCACACCACCCTAAAAGCTTTGTTAGTTTGGATCAAGCAGATCACCTACTAACAAACCCAACCGACAGTATTTATGCTGGTAATGTTATTGGTACTTGGGTACAACGTTATTTTGAGCCAAAAGAAAATGAAATGCTATCTACAGAAGGAGAACAACTAGTAGGACATTTAAATTTATTAGAAGATAATTTCACAACAACTATACAGACTAAGAAACACACCTTAATTGCAGATGAACCAGAGGATATTGGTGATGATTTTGGCCCGTCTCCTTATGATTTTTTAAGCGCTGGTTTAGCCGCCTGTACTGTAATGACTTTAAAAATGTACGCGCAGCGCAAAAAATGGGATTTGCAAGAAGTTTTTGTTTATATTACGTATGCAAAAAAACACAGTGCAGATTTAATGCTTGATGTAGACAAACCAACCAAATATGACCATCTTTCTAAGAAATTAAAGTTTGTTGGAAACCTAGATGATAAACAAAAACAAAGACTTAAAGAGATAGCGTCTAAATGCCCTGTTCACAGAACATTACAAAGTGATATTATAATAGATACCGTACTCGTAAATGATTAACATAAAAAGTGCTTACTTAAACACTCGCAACCAATTTTTAACACTCTGTTCTAATTTAGAAACCGAAGATTATTCCGTACAACCAACAGAATTTGTGTCGCCTCCTAAATGGCATTTAGCACATACCACTTGGTTTTTTGAGCAATTTGTTTTAAAAGAATTTAGCTCAGAATATACCATTTACAATGACGATTTTGCTTATCTTTTTAATAGCTATTACAACAATGCAGGCGAACGTGTTTTACGTCCTAACAGAGGATTAATGACACGCCCAACCGTAAAGGAAGTGTATGCATACAGGAATTATGTAGACAGTAAAATGGTTGTTTTTTTAGATAGCAATCCTTCTAAAAAAGCTCTAGAAATTATAGAACTTGGTATAAACCATGAACAACAACACCAAGAGTTATTTTACTATGATATAAAATACATTTTTGGCAATCAGCCTACATTTCCTACCCTTAAAAATAGTATCGCATTAAATGACATAACACAAAAGCAAGAGTTTATTACTATTAAAGAGGGCGTATACCAAATTGGACATAACACAACTGGTTTTAGTTTTGATAATGAACTAGGCGTACACAAAACATATCTTCATCAATTTAAAATTAGCAACAATTTAACCACTAATGCAGAATACATTGCATTTATAGAAGCTGGCGGTTACTCCAACTTTAACCTATGGCACGCAGAAGGCTGGGATTTTATTACCAAAAACAACATTACTGCTCCTTTATACTGGCACAAAGTTAAAGACACCTGGCACTACTATACATTAAATGGTTTTAAGCCTGTAGAGCCAAATAAGCCAGTTACACACATTAGTATGTATGAAGCCTATGCCTATGCAGAATGGAAGCAAATGCGCCTACCTACAGAGTTTGAGTGGGAAATTGCTGCAGAGCACCTAAATTACGGTCAGCTTTGGGAATGGACCAACAGCGCCTATTTACCTTACCCTAACTTCTCTAAAGCTCCTGGTGCTTTAGGTGAATACAATGGTAAGTTTATGATTAACCAACACGTGCTTAGAGGAGCCTCTATAGCAACACCAGAAAACCACAGTAGAAAAACATACAGAAACTTTTTTCAGGCAGATATGCGCTGGTTATTTTCTGGAATAAGACTTGCACAATAATATGGATTATACCTTTGACAAAGATATATTAGATGGCCTTACTGCGCCAAAAAAACACCTATCTTCCAAATACTTTTATGACGATGCTGGAAGCAGAATTTTTCAGGAAATTATGCATATGCAATCATATTATTTAACAGATAGTGAATTTGAGATTTTATCACTTCAAGCCAAACAAATTGTAGATGCATTACAATTTAACGTACCGTTTAACATTATAGAATTTGGTGCTGGTGACGGATTTAAAACCTTTAAACTATTAGAATATTTAGAGAAAAACAACATTGCTTTTCATTACATTCCTATAGACATTAGCAAAGAAGCTATAGATATGCTTACAGATAAGATAAAAGAACGCTTACCAAATGTATCTATTAAGCCAAAAATTGGTGATTATTTTAAAATGCTTAAAGAGCTTAAACAGGACACTACACCCAGTTTACTGCTGTTTTTAGGTAGTAACATAGGTAATTATACTTATGATGAAGCAACAGAACTACTACAGCTTTTTAATAAAAATATGAAACCTAAAGATAAGTTGCTAATTGGTATAGACCTAAAAAAGAACCCTATTACCATACACAATGCATATTTTGATAAAGACGGAATAACAAAACGTTTTAACCTTAACCTTTTGCTACGAATTAACGGAGAGCTAGAAGCAGATTTTAAAATTGATGATTTTGACTTTTATTGCCACTACAACCCTACTAACGGAGAAGTTAAAAGCTATATAGTAAGCTTAAAAAAGCAACAAGTTTACTTAAAAAAACTAGATAAAGTAATCAGTTTTAATCAGAATGAGCTTATTTGGACAGAATTATCTAAAAAATATGATCTTACTGAGATTGAAGAGTTAGCACTAAAAACAAACTACACTGTTGCAACCAACTTTTTAGATTGCAAACATTACTTTACTGACAGTCTATGGGTTAAATAAAAGTATATAAAAATTGAAAAACACAAAACTTGGATTAGGTCTAGCAGCATTAGGAAGACCAGATTATATAAACATTAGAACAACTAATGTAAATAAGTCTGTTGCAGCATTTAAAGAAAACGCCTTTACTATGCTAGACCACGCCTACGAGTTAGGAATACGGTATTTTGACACTGCACCATCATACGGTAAAGGAGAACAATTTTTACTAGACTGGAAAAATCAAAGAGGACACAAAGACCTTGTTTTAGGCACTAAATGGGGTTATACCTATGTTGCCAATTGGGAAATAGGTTTTAATGGCAAGCATGAAATTAAAGAGCACTCTTTAGCTAAACTAAAAGAGCAATGGCAAACATCAAAAAACTTATTACCAGAATTAGGCATATACCAAGTACACTCGGCTACCTTAGAAAGTGGAATTTTAGACAACACTAATGTCTTAGAAGAGCTGTACACTATAAAAAAAGAAACAGGGTTAACTATTGGTATATCTACTAGCGGAACACAACAAAGCAATGTAATAGAAAAAGCTTTAGGCATAAAAGTTAACGGAGAAGATTTATTTACAAGTTTCCAAGTAACGTACAACGTTTTAGAGCAGTCTACCTACCCTATTTTAAAGCAATTATTAAAAGAAAACAAAACAGTAATTGTAAAAGAGTTTTTGGCTAACGGTAGAGTTTTTAAGAGTGATGCTTTTAAAAACTATCAAAAAAATTATAAAACGCTGGAAGCGCTAGCTAACAACCATAATGTAAGTGTAGATGCAATTGCATTACGTTTTATTATTGATGCATTAGAGCCAACCTATTTGCTAAGTGGTGCATCAAACACAGTACAATTAGACAGTAATTACAAAGCTTTAGATATTGTTTTAAGTAAAAGCGATTTAGAAAAATTAAAACAACTAAAAACTAACCCTAATAATTACTGGGAAGAACGTAGCTCTCTAGAATGGAACTAAGAAGTATGTTTTTTATCTTTTGTAAAACCGTATAAATTCTGTTTTACAAATCCTTTAGGAAAATGCTCATCTCCTTTAAAACCTAAACGTACAGTACCACTATCTTCAGGAATATAATTTGTTTTAAAAATATAATCCCACAAACTTAAACTAATTCCAAAATTAACCCCGTAAGACCCCTTTGGCAATGTATATGCATGGTGATACAAATGCATTACAGGATTATTAAATATATATTTTAACGGTCCCCACGTTATTTTAATATTAGAATGGTTAAAGTGCCCTATTGTTATAGCAAAAAAGTGAACCACAAAAGCTTGCTCAGGTTCAAAACCTCCTAAAATTAATACTCCAAAGGTTTTTAATGGTTTATACAATACGTTTTCCATCCAATGGTAACGCAAGTGAGCTGCAAAACCCATTTCTTTTACACTATGGTGTACTTTGTGAAAATTCCACAATACTGGCAACTTATGCAACAATACGTGTGTAAACCACTGTACAAAGTCTAAAACAATAAAAAATACCAAAAGTTGCAAGCCCATACTCCACTTAGATATATCTACAACAGCCAAGCTTTTTACCGTAATACCAAAAGAACCAAAAAACAACTCTAAAATTTTATAAAAACCACTTATTATTATTGAAAAAACAAAGAAGTTAAAAAACATATAAAAAAAATCTAACCAAAAATCTTTTCTAAATATTGATTGGTTTTTTCGCCAAGGAAACATAATTTCTAATCCCCAAACAAGTAAAGATATAAGTAGTAAACCCCAAAAGTAATTGGTATACCAAGGCACATCAAAAACAATAGATTTCCATGTCCAACTTAATGATCCTGAAAACGCATTTGTAAAAGCTTCTAAATAATTATTCATAACAAAAATAAGAGTCGTAAATATCTGCATTTTCTAACAAACAGAATGCAACATTAGTTACATATTAACTGCATTTAACGTCTGCTAAAAACATTTTTTAACATTTTACCTTTTATTTATTTAAATTTACCCAAAACCAAAAACTATTTATGGCAATCTTAACTTCACTTGGATTAATTTTAATTACTTGTATAATAATTTGGAGAGCCTGTGATGGTTTTGAAATGGCTTCTAATTACTTAGGCAGAAATATGAAGGAAGGCATTAAAGGTGCCACTATAAACGCCATAGGAAGTAGTTTGCCAGAATTGTTTACAACACTATTTTTTTTATTTGTATTAAAAGATAAAGATGGCTTTTCTGGAGGAATAGGTACAACAGCTGGTAGTGCTGTTTTTAATGCCATGATTATACCTGCAGTAGTAATATTAGTTGTTATAGGAAAAAAAATAACCTCTAAAATTGAGGTTTCTAAAAAAGTAATATATAGAGACGGTATTTCTTTAATTTTAGCAGAACTTGCCTTAATTTTTGTAATAAGCGGTACATCTTTAAATTGGATTCATGGCTTAATTTTAATGGCGCTTTATTTTGTTTATGTTGGCTATATGCTGCTCAGTCAAGGGCCAGGCGAAGTAGAAAACGATTACGAAGAAGAAGCCGATGGCGGCAACAGAGCAGTTGCTTTATTTAAAGGAGATTTAGCCACAGTGGTTCTTGGAAATTCTAAAATTAACCAACTAAAAGCCATATTACTATTACTAATATCTGTTTTATTTATTGGTTTAGCTTGTTTTTGGTTGGTAGAAGCTTGCCAAGAGTTTGGTGCCGCTACTGGTATGCCTATTTATTTTGTATCTGTTGTTTTAGCATCTGCAGCTACAAGTGTGCCAGATACTATTATATCTTACAAAGACGCTATGAAAGGAAATTATGATGATGCTGTTGCAAATGCGCTAGGCAGTAATATTTTTGATGTTTGCTTTGCGCTAGGTTTTCCGTTGTTTTTATTTACGTTAATATACGGACCAATAGAAATGAGTGCAGATACTATTGAAAACATTGGTCAGTTACGCGTGTTACTCCTTATTTTAACTATTATAGTATTTTTTATATTTATTTTTTCTAAAAAAGGAATAAAAGGCATACACGCAAAACTATTACTACTACTTTATGTATTATTTGTAGTGTACTCTGTTGGTAAAGGATTAAGTTATGACATACCATTAATTAGTGAAGTTTCTAATGGATTATCACAAATATCTCATTGGTTTACAGCATTATTATAATAAAGTATATTACAAAGAAAGGTGCTTATTACAATATAATAAGCACCTTTCTTTTGTTACAAAACAAAATTAAGTATTACAATTCGTCTTCAGACAAAACAATTAAAAAATCATTTTCTAACAATTCTATTTCTGCGTTTTTAGATAAATTTAAAGTGATACCAAAATTATCATTTAAACTCTTACTTAAGTTACCTTTTCGTATTCCTAAACAAATTTCATCTCTTTGTTGTGCGCAAAAAATAGCATCAGCAAAACTTATTTTCTGCGGAAAAGTATCAAAATAAAGTGTTGCTGGTTTTACATAAATTTCACTTCCGTCTTCAGAAAAAATATCGTCATAAAAAGTTTTCATTAGAGCTTCTTCACTTAACTGCGCTAAAATCATTGTAATTAGCTTATTACTAATTATAAAATCATCTACATTAGTTTGCGTAATAATTTCTTGATTTTCTGAGTTTAAAACTTGCGTTATAATATGTAAACCATCTGCGGTTTCTACTAGTTTACGTAGTAAAAGCAAAATAATTAAAGTATCAGAATCAATTTTATCTGCAGATTGCTCCTCCATACTCTGAGACAATATTACAACGGTATCATAACTGGCAGGTTTAATTTCTTCAAGCTTATGTAGATCTAAAGGGTTAGAGTTGTGTAAATTGATATTAAAATCTGGATACAAACCTTTTATTTCTGTTACAACTTCTGTTAACTCATCTGTAGGATTATCAAATAAAATATCAAAATCAGAACCTTCTAACAAATAATCTGTAGCCTCTTCTATAAAAACTTCGGCTACTTTATGCCATCCTAAAATTAAAATTCTTTTTTTCTTTTGTTCTAAACGAACATCTATAATTTTTTTATCTCTATTAGGAAAAAAATGTTGTTTTCCTTCAAAAGAAATAGTAGAATCATCTTCTGCTAAAATTACCACAGAATCTCCATTAGCAAGTACGGTATTTAACGGTGGCCTTAACACCAAACCTTCCTCTTGGGTATAAATACCAAGCGGAATACCATCTTTTAAATAATAACTTAACTCACCAAAAGGAACATTATTCCATTCATCTTCATAAAAATATATTTCACAACCATCAAAAGACAAAATTTCTTTATAAACAGAGTCTAAACCACTGGTTAAAGAAGTTTGTATTAAAAGTTTACCCATAATATTCCAGCTATCAATAGCAATAATATTATCGTCTTCAAAAAAGCTTATAATATCTCTTTTTTCTTTTGTAAAAATCTCTGCAATAATTGGCAGTTCATTTTTACCATTTTGGCAAGCAGTTATTGCCAAAATAGATTTAACAGATTGTACATCACTAGCTTTCTTTTTACTTAACGTAGCACTTTCAGAACAACTAGCAAGTATAATTATAGACCTGGCAGACTCTAAATTTATACGCTTAAGCTCATTAATATTGGCATAATCTCCTTGTGTAGTAATTACCTCTGTTGTCATCATATCTGGCAAACGTTTGGTAATTAAATTATCCATTTCTTCCTTATCTGTATTAGATAAAATAACTACAGAAGCTTTAGACTCGCTCTCATTTGCTAAAATTAACTCTCTAATTACATCTACAACACGCTCATTCCATCCTAAAATAATAGTGTGGTTGTTTTCTATAACTTTACCTCTACCTTTTCTAAAATCATACAACATAGTATCTAAAGCCGTAGTAATAAAACCAATTAGCATAGACAGTAAAATAACACCTGTTAAACCAGACAAAACCGTTAGTACTTTTAAAAATGTAGGCGCTTCATTATCCT
Organism: Cellulophaga lytica DSM 7489; assembly: GCF_000190595.1. Taxonomy (NCBI): domain Bacteria; kingdom Pseudomonadati; phylum Bacteroidota; class Flavobacteriia; order Flavobacteriales; family Flavobacteriaceae; genus Cellulophaga; species Cellulophaga lytica. Next base: position 3,590,585 of record NC_015167.1, read on the forward strand.
GGTTCATATTTCCAGGGTCTGTCATTTCTAAAAAAGTAACCCAAATATCTCTAAAAACATTTCCAGTATAATCTAAACTTGGAAAAAGATTTATGAGCAATAAACGCAGTCCAACAAGAAATATAAATACAATAATAAAAATAATTAAAAGACTCTTAAATATTGATGAGCCTCCTTTGCTTAAAAAACGTTCTGCTTTATAATTTAAGCGTTCAGAAAAAGAGTTTTTCATAAATAAAGGTTGGTTTGTTTAGTTTTAAAATTTTGATGTATTTTTTTTTCTCAGCTATTAACTTTTTATTCTTTTTGCTGTAAAAACCTCATAATCCTCTTCATCTAAAACAACAACCTATTATCATTAAATATTAACAAGTTAAAGTTTACGTTTGTAGCTTTTTAAAACTACAAAAACCTACACTAACACTAAGTGCTTACATATCAAAGCATTACATCTTAAAGACTAGATTTTAAGACTGATTGTAAGAGTAAAATGTTTGTATAAACTTCTGTAAATCAAATTACTATTTAAGTTAAAATAACAGATTTATTAAAAAGATATTGCACTAAAGGTAAATTTCTTAACTAAATGTTAATACAAAAGTTAAAAAGAAGAATTATTGATGAATAAAACATAGTGTTTATGTTAATAAAAGAAATGAAGTATCAAAATCTAACCTAAAACAGCAATTAATCAAGATTTTACACATTATTTAATTCACACAACTTTAATAGTAAATATGAAAATACTCTTAAAAAAGAATATAATTTAAATTTAATTTATAATTATTAAGCGCTAAAACTGCTTTTTTAACAAACAATAATATCTGTATAGTTATATCCTCTTTTTTTAGTACTTTTCAGATTACAAGAACAATTAAAAATCCAAATATGAAAAAACTAGCATTTATAGCCTTAGCTCTGGCTATAAGCTGTAATTCTACTCAGAAAACTACAGGAGAAAAGAAAACGGAAAAAGCTGTAGAGGCCAATCCAGAAACTTATGGTAAAACTATTACTGAAGCCGAATTAAAAGCTCACTTATACACGTATGCATCTGACGAGTTTGAAGGACGTGAAACAGGTAAACCAGGACAAAAGAAAGCTATAGAGTACATAAAAAAAGAATACGTAGGCTTAGGTATTAAACCTGCAAAAGCAGATGGTAACTATTTTCAGGATGTTCCCTTAGAAATTTCTAAGCTTCCTACAGGTTCACTTAGCGTTAACGGTAAAGAATATAAATTAGGAGAGGATTATGTTGCTACAAGTGCTGCTACTGGCGACTACACTAATGTTGTATATGTTGGTTACGGTATAGATGAAGAAAACTACTCTGATTACAAAAACTTAGACGTTGCAGATAAAATTGTTGTAGCTAAAGTTGGTGAGCCTAAAAATGAAGACGGTACATATGTAGTATCTGGCTCTACAAAAAAATCTTTATGGAGTAATGCTTCTGAAGCTTTAGCAAAACGTGTAGAAGTTGCTAAAGAAAAAGGTGCCACAGGTATTATTTTTTATGATGAAAGCAACTACCCAAGATACCAACAATATTTTGCTCAAATGCAAAAAAGTGGTAGAGAAAGAATTTCTCCTAAACCAGCTACACCTAACAAATTTGCCACTATTTTAGTTAATAGTTCTTTAGCAAATGCTATTGTTGCAAACATTGCTACAGACAACACTCCTAAGGTTGTTAGCACTACTTTAAATGTAGATTTAAAAAGTGGAAACAAAGATGTTAAGTCTGAGAATGTTGTAGCTTACATTAAAGGTTCTGAAAAACCAAATGAATACCTTGTAATATCTTCTCATTTAGACCATATTGGTGTATCTGCAGACGGACAAATTAATAATGGTGCTGATGATGATGGTTCTGGAACTGTTGCTTTATTAGAAATTGCTGAAGCATTTAAAAAAGCAGAATTAGATGGTAATGGCCCTAAACGTTCTGTTGTATTTTTACATGTAACTGGTGAAGAAAAAGGTTTACTAGGATCTCAACACTATACAGATGTAGACCCAATTTTTCCTTTAGAAAACACTGTTGCCAACCTTAATATTGATATGGTTGGTAGAATAGATCCTAAGCGTGAAGGAGACAGAAACTACATTTACCTTATTGGTTCTGATAAATTAAGTACTGAATTACATAACTTATCTGAAGAAGTAAACAAAAAATACACAAACGTTGTTTTAGACTATACTTATAATGATGAGAACGACCCTAACCGTTTTTACTACAGAAGTGACCACTACAACTTTGCAAAAAATAATATTCCAATTATTTTTTATTTTAATGGTACTCATGACGATTACCACCAACCGTCTGATACGCCAGATAAAATTAACTATGACTTGTTAGAAAACAGAACTAGATTGGTTTTTTATACAGCATGGGAAATTGCAAACAGAGCAAACAGATTAGTTGTAGACAAAGCTACAGAATAAGGCAAACAACTTAAACACAAATAAAAACCTCTGCTTATTTAGCAGAGGTTTTTTTATAGATTAAAATTAAGTTTTTAAAACAAAAAAGCCTCATCAAAATTGATAAGGCTTTGCTTTTGGGTGGAAGACCGGGTTCGAACCGGCGACCCTCGGTACCACAAACCGATACTCTAACCAGCTGAGCTACATCCACCATTTGTAAGCGGATGCAAAGATAATTTTTTTTATTTTATCTATCAAACAATTTTGCATCATATTTTCACTAATTTAAAAAATAGATTGTAATGTGCTAATTATCAATATTTATCGTAATTTTACCCCTGTGCTTTATTTTTTTAAAGTCGATGATAGGTTAAAAAAAACAGTTCAAACACACAAAAAATGACATTTCACAACATAAATTAGTCAAAGCATAAGCTTACTTATAAATTCACGTTTAAGTTATACCATAAGAATATTAAAAAAATTAATGCCTTCAGAAATTAAAAACAAAGTGTATTTTTTAACTAACAAAAAGCTGTTTTTTAAGTTAGTTTTTACGTGTATACTACTTTTTAGCTGTACAATAAATGCTAGCGAGGGCAAAACTCCCAAAGTTAGTAATGATATAGTGCCTAAAGACACTATATATGTAAACACTCTAAATAATAGAGCCAAAAGGTTACGTTTTTACAATTCAGACAGTTTATTAAGTTTAGCTAATGAGGCTTTAAAACTTAGTGAACAGTTAGAATATAGCTACGGAATAAGCAATGCCTTGCTACACACCGCAAATTATTACTCTGATGCCGGAAATAGTAAAAAGGCTAATAAATTATACAACCAAGCATTAGAAGAAAGTAAAAAAATAAATGATAGCCATTTACAGCTATCTATTATGAATAATTTTGCACAGTCTTATTATTACTTTGGAGATTATGCAAATTCTTTAGCCATCTATTTAGAAGGTGTAGAACTGGCAGAAAAAAGCAACAACAACAGAATGCTTTCTGTTATGAATGAGAACATTGCTAACCTCTACTCTGCCCAAAAAGATTATGACCAAGCCTTACTATTTTTAGAAAAGTCTTTAAAACTTAATTTAACTTTAAAAAACGATTTTAATTCTGCAAAAACATTATGTAACTATGCCTATCTACAAAGTGAAATAGGAAACATTAATAACGCAATGTTTAATATTAATAAAAGTATAAGCATTTTTGAAGAATATAATAACATAAGATGGATAGCCAAATCATACAGAGTTAAAGGAGATATCTATTTAAAGCAAAAGAAATATGAATGGGCCATTCGTTGGTATGATCAGAGTTTTCATTTATATGACCAAATTAAAAACAACAGAGATAAATTAACCTTATTGAGCGGATTGGCGTATGCCCATTTTGGCAACAACAATACAGATACAGCAGAATTATATGCACTTACAGCTTATAACAATTCTAAAGAACTTAATTCTATAAAAAACTTAGAAAGTGCTGCAGATATTTTATACAAAATAAATAAACATAAAAAAGATTTTGAAAAATCACTTTTCTTTCACGAATTATATGAAAAAGTAACCGACTCATTATCCAGAAACGAAAACAAGCGCAGCTTGTTAATGCTACAGACAAAAATAGAAAGAGATAAACAAAAAGAAACTAAAGAAGTAGTAGACAAGTTAGAAAACGCTAAACTAAGGAGTGCTATATACATAGGTTCATCTATTTTAATAATATGGGCTATTATTACATTTATGATGTCTAGAAGTAGAAAAGCGCATAAAAAGCTTAACACAGAGTTACAGTTAAAACAGGTTGTTTTAGAAAATAGAGAGGAAGAATTACAAGAAATTAATGAAACCAAAGACAAGTTATTTTCTATAATTGCACATGACCTAAGAGGACCAATTGGCGCCTTGTTAGATGTATTAAAAATGATGAAATCTGGTGACTTAGCCATAACTGAATTTAGAGATTTTGTACCTAAATTAATTAAAGACGTAGACCATATTTCCTTTACCCTAAATAACCTATTATCTTGGGGGCAAACACAAATGAATGGTGCTACTACCAATACAACCCTAGCAGAATTAAATACACTAGCAGAAAACAATATAAATTTATTAGCAGAAACCGCTAAAAAGAAAAACATTACATTAATTAATGAAATCCCAGAAAATACTATAATTTTTTCTGACCCCAACCAAATAGATATTGTTATTAGAAACATAATTAGTAATGCGCTTAAGTTTACACCAAAAGGAGGCAAAATAACAATAGACGCCCAAGAAAAATACCAATTTATTGAAGTTACTATTAAAGATACAGGTATTGGTATGAGTGAAGAGGATTTAAGCAAAGTATTTGCTTCAAATCAAAGTCACACTACTTTTGGTACTGATAATGAAAAAGGTACTGGTTTAGGAATTTCTTTAAGTAAAGAAATGGTAGAAAATAATGGTGGAAATTTATGGGCAAAAAGTAAATTAGGAAAAGGAACTATTTTTTATTTTACCGTTCCTAAAGGAGAAGACAATTATCAATACACCCTATAATTTGATGATTTATTTTAGTATTCATAATCTAGCTCTGCAAATAATATACAAATTGTATTTTTAGATTAAAATACTTGTTAAACTCATTCGTTATCAATATATTGCTAGGCATTTTTACCCATTTTTTACCAGAATATGAACGCAGGTTTACATAATTATTTACACAAAAAAATTCTTCTGTTTACTCTTGTATCTTTTTTAGTGATAACTGGTAATTCGCAGACTAAAATTGACAGTATTACAGATTTAGTTGAAAAGGCTTCAAAAAACATAAAATCAAAGGAAGACAAAAAACACTATATAGATTTACTCACATCTTTATCAAGCCACTACACTTATGATAATATTGATAGCTTAAAATCTATTTCTGAAAGGGTTTACAAACTAAGTAATACCATAAATTATAAAAAAGGAAAAGCAGATGCAATAGCTCATTTAGCATATTACAATTCTTATCAAGGAAACTCAGAATTAGCACTACAGCAATTAAAGGAAGCTTTAAAACTTGCAAGAGAAGGAGACTACATTAGAGGACAAATAAATATTTTAAACCAAATAGGATCTGAAAACGCTTACATAGGTAAAAATAGTGATGCGCTAAAAGCATACTTAGAAGGTTCTGACATAGCATTGGCCAATAACAACAAAGTACTACTTTCCTTTATAAAAGACAACACTGCAAGCTTATATGCAACTCAAAAAGATTACAAACAAAGTATAGCTCTTTACAAAGAGGTTGACAAGTTGAATAAAGAAATTGGAAACCCAATATATATAGCAGAAACACATGCTAATATGTCTGATATATATATTAGAACCAATCAATTAGATTTAGCTACAAAATACATAGACAATAGCATAGCTACTTTTGAAAAACATAATGATAAAGAATGGCTATCCTACTGCTACATTAACAAAGCAAGAATTTTAATACAGCAAAATCAACCCAAATTTGCTTTAAAATGGCTAGATATTAGTGAAAATATTTTAAATGACTTAACAGATGACCGAACTGTAGTGTCTTTAGAAAATGCAAAAGCCAAAGCTTATTTAGGTTTAAAACAAACAGACAAGGCTGAAGAATCTGTTAATAAAGCTATAGAAATTGGATCTAGGTTTAACTTACTTGAAGAACTTGAAGAAGCGTACGAAACTCTATACCTAATACACAAACAAAATAATGATACTGATTTAGCTTTAGAGAGCTTAGAGATGTTTAAAAAAACATCTGACTCTATCTTAAGAAGAGAAAATAGCAACAGTTTAGGCGCTTTTAAAACAAGAACTGAATACGAAAGACAAAAAAGAGATACAGAAGCTGATGCTAAAAAAGAGATAGATAAGCACCAGAACTATCTTTATATAGCAATTGCTGCCTTGGTAGTATTAAGCTTTATTTTATTACTTATAAAAATTCAGGCTAATACTAGAAAAAAACTGTATAACCAATTAATAGAGCAAACTAAGGTTTTAAAAAAGAGAGAAAATGAACTAGAAAATATAAACAAGACTAAGGATAAACTCTTCTCTATTATTGGACACGATTTAAGAAATCCAATTGCAGCATTACAAAGCCTGTTAGATATGTTTGTTGCTAAAGATGTAGAAGCTGAAGACTTTATGCGGTTTATACCCAAATTGAAGAGTGATGTAGATGCATTATTTTTTACACTAACAAACCTACTTTCATGGAGTAGAACACAAATGAACGGAGGCTCTACCACGCCAAGCAATGCAAAAATGTACAACTTAGCACATAACAATATTAATTTACTTGCAGAACTAGCAGAAAATAAAAATATAAAAATAACCAATACAATACCAGAAAATGCCATTATTTGGGCAGATAAAAACCAGATGAGCGTTGTGGTGCGTAACTTGCTTAGTAATGCAATAAAGTTTACCAAAACAGGTGGTAATATTATAATTAACGCAAAAGAAACTACAAATAGTTGGATTATTAGTATACAGGACTCTGGTATAGGTATAAAACCAGAATTAATTGAAGAATTGTTCTCTAATGATAATGCCATTGCTGTATCTTATGGTACAAACAATGAAAAAGGAACCGGTTTAGGACTTCCTTTATGCAAAGAAATGATTACAAACAACCAAGGTACTATCTGGGTAGAAAGTACCTTGGGAGAAGGTAGTACTTTTTATTTTGAACTACCAAAAAAAGAGATTTAACTCTTAAATTAAATCACTTAAGCTATTTACACCCGGGTAACGTTCTACAGTAAAACCCTCTGCGTGGTCTACCCCTATTAACCGGCCTAAATCTTGAGCTCTGTAAGTTACACTTTGTAAAAAGTTCTGACTGGTAATAGGTGTTTGTGGCGCCTTACTATTAGTATCATAAAACTGTGTTTTGTAAGCTAAAACAGACTTTACCTTAGTATCTATAAAACCTGTAACATCTACAACAAAATCTGGCTCAATATTTTTCCATTGTATATAATGATAAACGTGCTTAGGTCTCCATTTTTGTTGCGACTCACCATTTAAGTCTGTTTCAATTTTTAATAATCCACTTAAAAAACAAGCATCACTAACTAACTTACTACCTTTACCGTGGTCTATATGCCTATCATCAATAGCATTACACAACACAATATCTGGTTGGTATTTACGTACCATTTTTATTATTTGTAATTGATGTGCTTTATCATTTACAAAAAAACCATCCTCAAATGCTAAATTTTCTCGTACACTAACCCCTAAAATCTTAGCTGCTTCCGCTGCCTCTTCATCTCTAGTTTCTGCCGTACCTCTAGTACCTAACTCACCCCTTGTTAAGTCTACAATACCAACTTTTTTACCGTTGGCTATTTCTTTTGCTATTGTTGCTCCTGCTCCTAGCTCTGCATCATCTGGGTGTGCCCCAAAAACTAATATATCTAATTTCATTTTATAGTATAATCTATTTTACTTTAGCTAATGCTTGTTCTATATCAACTATTAAATCTTCTACTTCTTCAATACCCACAGAAAAACGAATTAAACCATCTTTAATTCCTTGTTTTTCTCTTTCCTCTGCACTTAATAATGAATGGGATGTTAAGGTTGGAGATAACACTGTACTCTCTACACCCGCTAAACTCATAGATGGCTTTATAAGTTGTAATGCATTTTGGAAATCCATAGCATCTATGTCGTTCTTAAGCTCAAAAGATAACATACCTCCAAAACCTTTCATTTGAGACTTTGCTAGCTCATGATCTGGATGCGACTGTAAACCTGGATAATACACCTTTTCTACATTTTTATTTTGATGTAGATATTCTGCCATTTTTTGTGCATTTTCATTTTGTGCTTTTACTCGTATTCCCATAGTTTTCATACTACGCTCTAACAACCATACTGTATAATCACTTAAACTACCTCCAAAATTTTTAGCTAGCTGAAAAATCTTATCCATATTTTTAGCTGATGATGCTACAGCACCTGCACAAATGTCTGAATGTCCGCCCATATATTTAGTAGCACTGTGTATTACAACGTCAATACCAAAATCTATTGGATTTTGATTAACAGGACTAGCAAATGTATTATCTATCATAGAAACCAAATTATGCTTTTTAGCCAATAAAGCAACAGCTTTTAAATCTGTAATAGTTAGTAAAGGGTTAGATGGTGTTTCTATATAAATAACCTTGGTATTTTTTTTAATTTTAGCTTCAAAATCTTCAGGTTTTAAGCCGTCTGTTAAAGAGTATTCTATTCCAAACTTAGCAAACTCTTCTTCAATTAAATTATAAGTACCTCCATATAATGTTTTTTGCAAAACAATATGATCTCCAGCGTGTAAAAAAGCCATTAATGATGTGCTTACCGCTGCCATTCCGCTTCCAAAAATTAATCCTGCTTCTGTATGTTCTAATGCTGCAACTTTTTTACATAAGGCTTCTTGGTTTGGAGTATTAAAATACCTTGGATATCTTTTTACATCTACACCTTCAAAAGCGTAAGAAGAACTCATATATAATGGAGACACTGCTCCTTTAAACTGCTTATCCTCTACCTCTCCTGTGTGTGTACAAATTGTATTTAAACCTGCCTTAGATTGCTTCATTTTTATTGTTTTAGTTCTATTTTAGTTGGTCTATCAAAGTTACAAATTTAGAACCTAAACAACCTAACAAATCTATTTTGCATTACACACCGTATATAAATGTAACAACAGTATAAAAAATTGAATAAATACCAACAAATGACATTTAAAACTATAGTTTACAGCATTTTAATATGCAGTTCTTTTATTGCTTGCTCTACAGATAGCGAATCTACTCCTTCTTTTACAGATGGTAATAATGATATTATAACAGAAGAAATTAAAGAAAGAAACAGAAAAAACGTTGGTTCCTCTGCTAATGATTTACTTTCTAACTCCACTTACAAATCTACTGTTTTTGAAATATTCTACGTAAAAGATTACAAACCTACAGATGAAACTATAGAGAACTTTAAAAAATTTGTTACAGAACGATTAAATAAATCTAAAGGATGGGAATTACGTCTTGAAGAAATAACGGTTCCGGCAAAAACATCCTACACTGTAGATGATATTATTGCTATGGAAAACAACCTGCGTACCCAATACAATACAGATGATAAAATAGCCGTTTTTGGTATTTATTTAGATGCGGAATATGCTAATAACACAGAAAACGGATCGGTTTTAGGTATTGCTTACCAAAACACATCTTTTGCTATTTTTGAAAACACCGTTAAATCGTTTAGCAACAAACCCTTGGCTCCTAGCAGGACAGTACTATCTTCTACTGTGCTTAATCATGAATTTGGGCATTTACTTGGTTTAGTTAATGTTGGTTCTAACATGCAAACAGATCACCAAGACACTGCACACGGCAAACATTGTAATGTAGAAGATTGTTTAATGTTTTGGACAGCAGAAACAGGTGAGGGACTTTTAAACTCCATTACTGGAGGTCAAATACCAACGTTAGATCCACAATGTATAGCTGACTTGCAAGCTAATGGCGGAAAGTAAACTACTTAGAATAGTTTACTTTATACCTCCAGTAACTTATTGCGCCAAGTATTGCTACACCTGCTGCTGTATACCATATAAACATTGGGGTAATTACCTGTGCACCACTAGCATAACTATGCAAACCTGCTAAGTAAAAGTTTACCCCAAAATATGTCATCATAATACTTGCAAAAGCTACTATACTAGCAAAATTAAATAACCATCTGCCGCGCAAGCCAGGTACAATTCTCATATGCACAACAAACGCATAAATCATAATAGATATTAAGGCCCAAGTTTCTTTAGGATCCCAGCCCCAATAACGTCCCCAACTTTCATTTGCCCACATACCGCCTAAAAAGTTTCCTATAGTAAGCATAACAAGTCCTGTTGTTAAAACAAGCTCATTAATTATAGTTAACTCTTTTAAGTTAAGATCCATACGAGCTTTGTTCTTTTTATTTGTTAGTATTATTAAAATTAACGATGTAACACCTAGAATCATCCCCACAGTTAAAGGGCCGTAACTACCCACAATTACAGCAACGTGTATCATTAACCAATAACTATCTAATACAGGCACTAGGTTAGATATAGATGGATCTACCCAGTTTTGGTGTGCTATCCATAACAACATTGCGGTTACAAATGTAGCTGCGGCAATAGTTAAATTACTTTTACGCGCAAACAGTAAACCCATTCCTAAGGTTGCCCAAGCCACATAAATAATACTCTCATAAGCATCACTCCAAGGAGCGTGCCCAGAAATATACCAACGCAAAATTAAGCCTGCCGTATGCCATATAAACAATAAGTATATTGTTCCTTTAAAAAAGTACACAGCCACACGCCAAATACTACGGTCTTTAAAAATTTGAAAAACAAGAATAAAGAACAACAACAAGCCTACAACCGCATAAGACTTATATAGGACATTAAAAATATTTAGCTTATTGTACACTACCTCTATTTCTATTTTTCTGTCTGATGGTAATACTTCTTTTCCGTGGTTTATTTGATTTTGTTTTAAACCAGCTAACATTGTATCAGCTTTTGTATAATCTTCAGATTCTCTTGCTTTTTGCAATTCTAATAAATAATAAGGTATAGCATTTTTTATAAAATTATCGTACAATTCTTCTTGCACAGGAAACTGACCATTATTACTTCTATACTCTAAAGCAGATATCCATTTATTATTATCTACACCTAGTAACGGAAAAATCTTTAAAATTTCTCCACTTAAAGCTCTGTTTAAAAGCCCTAATCTAATATTAACATCTTTATAATCTTGCTGAAATTTATTAGGGTTATTAGTTGCAGTAGCTTCTACCAAAAACGGATCTAACTTGTAACTTTGCTTTTCATCAAAAAAGTCCATTAAAGTTGCATATCGTTGCCCAGCTGGCACACCTATAACTTTACGTATACTATCATTATATCCTTTTTTATCAATAGCAATAATGTGTGCATTAGCCCACAATTGTTGGTTAGACATCATTGATAAAAACACTTGATCTGATGTTAAGCCTAAATACTTATCTTTTAAACTTAGCTTACGTAATAGCTCTGATGTAAAAGTGTTTATAGGTTTCATACGCCCACCTTCATCTTGTATTACTAGCTTACCAAATTCCTCTGCATGTTCTTTAGGTACCGCAGTTGCTAAAATAATAGAGTCTACAACCTCTGGACTTGGTACAGCTGAGTGATTATGGCCATCACCAGGACTATGATCTTGTGCATTTACACTTTGAGAAGTTAAACTTAATAAAGCACCTAAAATTAAAACAGATGTAAGTTTTGCTTTTTTAGCTTTAATTTTATTTAAAGAAGCTCCTAAATCTTTAAACCTTGTTTTTCCAAAAAACATAATCCCCATTAAACCTGCATATAACATAAAATAACCAATATAAGTAATCCAAGTTCCCCATTGGTCATGATTAACTGATAACCTTGTTCCTAACTCATCAGGATCAAAACTAGCTTGAAAAAAACGATAACCTCTATGGTCTAATATATGATTCATAAAAATATCATAGTCAAAAGGTTTTTCATCTTCAATAGTTACCTTACTCATAAAAGATGCATAACCTTTTTCTGTACCAGGATACTTTTCAGCTATAAAATCATTTAATTTAATAGCAAAAGGCAACTCATGAATTTTAGATCCGTAAGACATTCTAAATTCTAAATCGCCAATTTTAAACGGATCAGAATACTGCATCATTCCTTTAGATCCTAATAGTTTTTTACGTACAGTATTGCCATTTACAGTAACATCTAAAATTAGCGCATCTGGCATATTTTCTGTACGCTCTTCGTCTGGAATACGTATAATTCCGTTTTTACCTTTAACCAAAGAATCTGGCATAACAAACTGCATATTTGCCATTTGGTATAAAGAACGCAATTGTAGTTTTTGTACTGTATCTTTTTTAACACCACCTTCTAACCTGTCTGCCATACGCATAAATGTCCCTTCAAAAGGAGATTGTATTGTATAACTAGAGTCTGTTGCAGTAATATTAATAGCTCCTTCTGTAGGCTTATTTAAAGCAAATAACACATTGTGTATACTTTGCACTACACCTTCTTCTAAATAATGATCATGGCGTCCACCACTACTAGATTCTACTATTTTTAAAAAGTTTTTTCCTTCATCTCCAATTATTAAACCTTCTTTAGCACCATCTATAAAACCAGCATATGCTATAGTATATTCCGTTTTATCAAAATTAGTGTGTATTGGTAAGTCAGATTTTAATGCTTCTGCTGTAACAAGAATAGGATATTCACTCTTTTTTTGCATTTTTACACCATCTTTTTCACCATACACAATTGTAGAGATGTATGTTTTATCTGAAAAGAATACGTTTTCTGTTTCACCTTCACGTATAGGCATCATTCCTTCATAACTAATATACCTAGTTACAAAAGCACCAATAATAATAAAAATCCAAGAAAGGTGTAATAATAATACTGCCCATTTTTCTTTACGTAACAAGTTGTATCTAGCTATGTTTCCTATAAAATTAATTACAAAAAAGACCATAATAGCCTCAAACCAAACTGTGTTGTAAATCCATATTCTTGCTGTATCAGTGCTATACCAGCTTTCAATAAATGTCCCAAAAGCCATTGCGGTAGCAAATGCTATGAATAAAAATGACATTAAACGTGTAGAAAAAAAGAACTTCTTAATTAAATTTATCATCTTGGATAATAGTAAATGAATTGGTTTGCAAAAATACGCCCTTTTTGTGTTTTTTTATACCTAAAACAACAATAAATGTGTTAATGAAAACCTAATGTTTAAACTGTTTATGAACTAGTGTTTTGTCTAGCGTTAAAAATATGAATGTGAATATTAGACCCCATATTACGAGCTCTGTTTTTAGCTATATTAACATTGTCTCCTTCAAAAAGTTCATCTAACGTTTCTAACCAATAATTTAACCAGATACCAAAATGCATTTCGTTAATTGTATTATTGGTGTAATTATCTACTTTATTGTGTACCGCTATAGGGTTACCTTTATAAGTACCACGCTCTATAAATAACTGATTGCTCCAAAAATTAGTAAGATGCTGTAAATGGTGATCCCAATCTGTTATTATACCATTAAAAATAGGACCTAAAGTTTCATCTTTGCGTATTTTACCATAAAAAGATGAAACTAATAAAAATACATTCTCTTTGGTTGTGAGCTCAAGTTTTTTCATATTACAAATACTATTTAATACATTAGCAAATAATTAAGCCTGTATTAGTTACAAAACTAAACAACAAAGCCTTAATAACAGTTAAAAAAGTAAAATTATGTTTAATAGTATACCGCTTAAAAAGTATATTTATCACACCCTTTTTTTGGTGTTATTAACTTGTAATATTAGTTGTTCTAATGAAGACGACTCTAGCTCTACAGAGGAAAATGCAGCAAAAGGCAACTGTATAGAAAATGGTGCTAAAATTACCATTGCAGGCAATCATAGTCACACTCTAAACATTACAATACAAGACATTACAAATGGCACACAAAAAAATTATACATTAGATGGTGCTACAGGACATACACATATGCTTACCATAACCGCAGAACATTTTACAAACTTAAAGACTAATAATGCTGTTACACTTGCAACAAGTACCAATGCAGGACACACGCACGCTGTAACAATTGGCTGTAAAGAATAATTTTTTTTAAATAGATTAGCTGTACTTTTGTAGTATGATTAGCGTAGTAATTATAGGAATAGGGAATATTGGCACACATTTATATACTGCCTTTAACAAGTTAAGCAATGTTACCGTTACAATGCTATACAACCGCACAGAAAAAGCATTATTGCCTTTTAAAAATGAGGTAAATACAACTACTGATTTTACAAAATTACCAAACGCTAATGTATACATTATTGCAACTGCTGATGATAGTATTGCTAAAGTATCTACACAATTACAACTGCAAAACAAATTAGTTGTACACACTTCTGGCAGTGTACCAATAAGCGTTTTAAATGATAAAAACCGCAAAGGATCTTTTTACCCATTACAAACCTTTAGCAAAGGAGCTATTGTAGATTTTAAAAGCATTCCTGTTTGTATAGAAGCAGAAAATAAGACTGATGAAGCCTTACTTCTTCAACTAGCAGAAAGTGTTTCTAACAGTGTACATAAAATATCATCGGAACAACGAAAATCCATACATTTGGCTGCGGTTTTTGTAAATAATTTTAGCAATCATATGTACCAAATTGGGCAAGAGATTTGTGAAGAAAACAAAGTTCCTTTCTCAATTTTATCACCTTTAATACAAGAAACCGTTGCAAAACTAAATACCTTATCTCCTTACAATGCACAAACAGGACCTGCAAAACGTAATGATATTGGTACAATGCAACGCCATATAACAGAACTAACTAACAATACGCATAAAGAAATATACAGCGTTATAAGCAAATCTATTACCAATACTTATGGAAAAAAGTTATAAAGAATACCTACACAATATTACCACTTTTGTTTTTGATGTAGATGGCGTTTTTACAGACGGATCTGTACTTATTACAGAAAACGGAGAATTACTACGTAAAATGAATGTTAAAGATGGTTACGCACTAAAAACCGCAATACAAAAAGGCTTTAATGTTTGTATAATTTCTGGCGGTACTAGCGAAGGTGTACGTACTAGATTTAAAGGTTTAGGCGTTAAAGATATTTACTTAGGCGCTCACCTAAAAATAGAACCTATAAAAGAGTACTTATCTACTAATAATATAGATCCTAAAAATGTTTTGTATATGGGTGATGATATGCCAGATGTTCCTCCTATGAAACTTGTTGGTATGCCTACTTGTCCGCAAGATGCTATACCTGAAATTAAAGCCGTAAGTAAGTATATTTCTCAAAAAAACGGAGGTAATGGTTGTGCCAGAGATGTTATTGAGCAGGTTTTAAAAGCACAAGGCAAGTGGAATGATAATTATAGCGCTAAAAACGACTAAATGCTTTCTGAAAAACTAAAAGATTACAACATTATATTGGCTTCTGGCTCTCCTAGAAGGCATCAGTTTTTTAAAGAATTAGATATTAACTTTAAAGTTGATGTTAGACCTATTGAAGAGGTTTTTCCTAATCATTTAAAAGCCGAAGAAATTACAAATTATTTAGCTGCACTAAAAGCTGAACCATTTAAGGCATCTCTCCAAGAAAAAGATATTTTAATAACATCAGACACCATTGTTTGGCATAATAACGAGCAATTAGGAAAACCAAAAGATGCTGCAGATGCTATTAAAATGCTTACAAAATTGTCTGACTCTTGGCACCAAGTAGCTACATCTGTCTGTTTCACATCAAAAAACAAACAAATTACAGAAAGTCATATTACTAAAGTAAAATTTAAAGCACTTAGCTTAGAAGAAATTACATATTACGTAGAAAACTATAAACCACTAGATAAAGCTGGTGCTTACGGTATACAAGAGTGGATTGGCCTAATTGCCATTGAAGAAATTATTGGCTCCTACCCTAACGTTGTTGGCCTACCTACGCATTTAGTTTATAAAACTTTGTTAACTATAGCAAATGCATAACATTTTAAGTAATTTTACTTAAAATGTATTTGTTATGAAAAAATTAGTTGAACTAGGTATAATAGCCGCTACACTATTAGTATCTAATGCGTGTAAAGAAAAAATACAAACCCAAGATGTTGCTGCTGTAACTCCTGAAAAGGTTATTGAAAAAAAAGAACCAAAACCACTGTCTAATCAATTTAAAAAGTATTGGTACAATGGTACTGCAGAAATAACATCATATAATTTAGAACAAGCTAGGTATGGCGAGTTAAGAAAAGGGTCTGCTGTTTTGGTTTTTGTAACAGAGCCTTTTAGCGCTAAAAAACAGGTAAAAGCAGATAACCCAGACAAAACAAGCGTTCCTGTTTTAAAATTAAACAGCACTAAAAAATTCTATACTGGTATTTATCCATACTCTGTTATGTCTAGCACCTTTTATCCTGTTGGCGATAATTCTGCTTCATTAAAAATCACAAACTCTGTACAAGAATGGTGCGGACAAGTTTTTTTTCAGTTAAATAACAAAGATAAATTTGAAGTTTCATCTTTTTCTTATTTTGAAAGTGAAGGAGATAAAAATTTTAGTTTAGATAAAAACATTTTAGAGAACGATTTATGGGCTAAAATTAGAATTAACCCAGATAGTTTACCAACAGGCAAATTACAAATTATACCTTCTTTTCAATATATAAGGTTTTCTCATAAAAAACTTAAGGCATACACCGCAAACATTACTAAAACTCAAAAAGACAACGTAACCGTTTATAGCATAGATTACCCTGACTTAAAACGTAACTTAACAATAACATACACTACTGCTTTTCCGCACACTATAGAAAGCTTTACAGAAACACATAAAAGTGGCTTTGGAACAGATATTAAAACGCTAACCACAAAAGCAACATTAAACAAAAGGATAAACACAGCTTATTGGCAACAAAACAGCAATAAGGACTTACATTTTAGAGATAGTTTAGGATTATGAATGAATTTATAGACACACACCAACAACAACTTATTAATAGCTTAATTTGTTTTATTGCCTTTTTTATTATTCGCTACCTAACTGCTAAAGCAATACATAAAATAGGAAGAATAAGCGACATTAACAGAGTGCGCACCAAGTTAATTATTAGATATATAACCATATTATTTATGGCTATAAGCTTTATAGTTATTGTTTACATTTGGCAAGTAAATTTTGAAGATCTTGGAATTATTTTTTCATCTGTATTTGCCGTATTAGGTGTTGCATTATTTGCATCATGGTCTATATTAAGTAATATTACTGCTGGCGTTATTTTATTTTTCTCTTTCCCTTTTAAAATAGGAGATCGTATAAAAATACTAGATGGAGATTTTGCTGAAGAAGTAGACATTTTAGACATTAAGGCTTACCATATTTACCTTAAAAAAGACAACGGGGAACTCCTTACCTACCCAAACAATTTACTTTTACAAAAAGGTGTTGTACTTATTAATAGAGATGATAATGACGATACTACAGAAGGAGATTACATTTAAAAAGTTGCTGTATGAAAAGAAAAAACAGGCGTAAAGTAAATCCGTATTCTGATAAAAAAAGTTTTAATATTGAAGAGTTTAAAGCAAATTCATCTTTAATAACCTACTCTAAAGAAAGTTATCATTTATTAAAAGGAGAAGAATTAAATCAAATATCTATAACAAAAGATACCTCTGTTATTTCTTGGTTAAACATCTATGGTTTTCAGCATTCGCAAGCTGTACGCAAAATAATTGCAGACAATAATATGGATGAATTTTTAATAAACCTTGTTATAGATAACAACCATAGAAATAAAGTAATAGAACTAGATGATTGCTTTTTTTTAACATTAAAATCTCCTTATTATTCTTCAGAAAGTAACGAAACAAAGTTTGAGCAAATGGTTTTTGTTGTTGGCGAAACCTACGTTTGGAGCATACAAGAGGTAGAAGGAGATCATTTTCAACATTTAAGAGAACGTATAGAAAAAAACCTAGGTATTATTAGAAAAAAAGGTGCAGACTACCTGTTTTACCTACTAATGGAAGCTATAATAGACAATTATTACATTGCTTATGATAAACTTACCGAAGCTAATATTGGTCTAGACAATTTAAATGAAACCAAACCAACACCTGAGTTTGCTTTAAAAGTTGAAAACAACAAAAGACAACTTAACCAAATTAAAAGAATGACTATTAGCATTAAAGATGCTATAAACCAACTAGAAAATATTGATTGTTTTGAGTTTGACATAAAGTATTTTATAGAAATTAAAGAACAAATTGGTTTAATGAGTGATGAAATTGATTTTAACCTAAACCAATTAGATAGCACTTTAAACCTAATGTTTAGTATACAAAACCATAGGTTAAACGAGGTAATGAAAACCTTAACTATATTTTCTGTAATTTTTATTCCGCTTACTTTTTTAGCTGGCATTTACGGTATGAACTTTAAAAATATGCCAGAACTACAAACTGAATATGGCTATTTTATATTATTAGGTGTTATGGTTTTGGTGTCTATAGTATCTATAATATTCATCAAAAGAAAAAAATGGTTTTCATAATTTCTCATCAAAATTTAAAATTGTTAACAAACCTCTTAAAAACGGTGTTAAAGAACCTTTAAAATTCTCTTTGTAAAGCGTAGAACTTGTTATATTTGGACATCAACCAAAATTAACATTTATGCGCCAACTATTGGTATCCTGCGTAATTTCTCTATTATGCATTAACTTAGGATTTTCTCAAGCCCCAAAAAAAAATTCATCTACAGAAATTTATCACTCTTTACAAAAGCTAAACTTTTTAGGTTCTGCGTTATACATTGCTGCTCATCCAGATGATGAAAATACCAGATTAATATCATACCTATCTAACAACGTAAAAGCCAAAACAGCATATTTATCTTTAACTCGCGGAGATGGCGGACAAAACTTAATTGGACCAGAAATTAGAGAGCAATTAGGTGTTTTACGTACTCAAGAATTGCTTGGTGCACGTAGTAAAGATGGTGGAGAGCAATTTTTCTCTAGAGCAAATGATTTTGGTTACTCTAAACACCCAGATGAAACTTTAGCCATTTGGAATAAAAAAGAAGTTTTAGGAGATGTTGTACAAATTATTAGGCAATATAAGCCAGATGTTATTATAAACAGATTTAACCACAGAACTCCTGGTACTACACACGGTCACCACACTACTTCTGCAATGCTAAGCGTAGAGGCTTTTGATTTGGTAAATGATGCTAATGCATATCCAGAACAATTAAAACTAACCGAAACTTGGCAACCAAAACGTATGTTTTTTAATACTTCATGGTGGTTTTATGGTAGTGAAGAAGCTTTTAATAAAGCTGACAAAAGTAAATTAATGAAATTAGATGTTGGTGTCTTTTACCCAATACTAGGTGTTTCTAATAATGAAATTGCTGCACTTGCTAGCAGTCAACATTTATGCCAAGGTTTTGGTAGAATATCTACAAGAGGTAGCCAAGATGAGTATATTGAGCTTTTAAAAGGTGATATGCCTAAAGGCGATGATATTTTTGAAGGCATTAATACTACTTGGTCTAGAATAGATGGTGGTGATGCTATTGGAAAAATACTAAACAAGGTTGAAGAAAATTTTAATTTCAAAAATCCGTCTTCACATTTACCAGAGCTTATAGAGGCTTATAAATTACTACAAAAATCTACAGATAAACACTGGAAAAATATTAAATCTAAAGAACTAGAAAATATTATTACTGCTGTAGCTGGTTTGTATTTAGAAGCAAATGCTAATTATACCAATAGTACGCCTTCTGGTAATTTTAAAGTATCTATAGAAGCGTTAAACAGAAGCACTGCAAATATTGTTTTAAAATCTGTAAACGTTGGTACTACTACCCTAACGCCTAATATTTTGTTAGAAAACAACACAAAGGAAAACCTAACTTTAGATGTTGCTGTACCTGAAAACACAAAATACACTAGCCCTTATTGGTTAATGGAAAAAGGTACACTAGGTATGTACACTGTAAAAGATAAAAAACTAATAGGCAAACCAGAGACACCAAGAGCTTTTAATGCAGATTTTGAACTTAGTATTAACAATTACACTTTAACTATTACCAAACCTGTTGTTTATCACTACTCTAAACCAGATAAAGGAGAATTGTACAGACCTTTTGAAGTTTTACCGGAAGCTAGTGTTGGTATAAAAGATAAAGTTATTATTTTTTCTGATGAATCTTCAAAACAAATACCAGTAACAGTTAAGGCTTTAGCAGATGATATTTCTGGTGAAATAGAATTAACTTTTTCTAAAGGATGGAAAGTAGCTAATGCAAAACAAAATTTTAATATTAAAAAACGTGGAGACTCAAAAACAATTATATTTACTGTTACGCCTCCAAATAGCGAATCTGAAGGTTCTATTTTACCAGTTGTAAAAATTAATGGCAAAGAACTTAATAAAGAGCTTGTAGTTATATCTTATGATCATATACCTACACAATCTGTTTTATTACCGTCTGAAGCTAAAGTAGTACGTTTAGACATTAAAAAAACAGGAAAAAACATTGGTTACATTACTGGTGCAGGAGATAAAATCCCTGAGAGTTTAGAGCAAATTGGCTACAATGTTTCTATCATAGACCCTAACAACATCAATACTGCTTCATTAAAAGGTTTTGATGCTATTGTGGTTGGTATTAGAGCTTATAATGTAGTAGACCAATTAAAATTTAAACAACACTTTTTATTAGACTATGTTAAAAACGGAGGTAATTTAGTAATACAATATAATACAGCTGGCCGCAGCAAACTAGGTGTAGATAACATTGCCCCTTACCCATTAGAACTTTCTAGAGACAGAGTTACTAATGAGTTTGCAGAAGTTACCATTTTAGCAAAAGATCATCCTGTGGTAAACACTCCAAACAAAATTACTCCTAACGACTTTAATAATTGGGTACAAGAACGTGGTTTATACTTTCCTAACAAATGGGGTAAAGAGTTTACTCCTATTTTAGCAATGGCAGATAAAGGAGAAGAGGCAAAAAAAGGTAGTATTTTAATTGCTGCTTATGGAAAAGGAAATTACGTATATACAGGAATTAGCTTTTTTAGAGAATTACCTGCTGGTGTACCAGGGGCATATAAATTATTTGCCAATTTATTATCACTTCCTAAAAAAAAATAAAACACTATGAAAGATAAATTTATTTGGAAAAAAGAATATTCTTGGGTGTTACTATTAAACTTAATGTATGCCATTGTTTTTTTTATAATAATGAAAATTTACAATTAGTATGGCAGAAATAGATTGGTATTTACTTATTGGAACGCTACTATTTATTGTTGGTTTTGGCGTGTACAAAACAAAAGGAAGTAAAAATGTAAACGATTATGTTTTAGGTGGCAACCAGTCTAAATGGTGGACAATTGGGTTGTCTGTAATGGCTACACAAGCTAGCGCAATTACATTTTTATCTACTCCAGGACAAGCCTATAACTCAGGAATGGGCTTTGTGCAATTTTACTTTGGTTTACCATTAGCTATGGTAGTAATATGTATGGTTTTTGTACCATTATATCACAAACTAAAGGTATACACTGCTTATGAGTTTTTAGAAAACAGGTTTGATGTTAAAACCAGAACACTTGCTGCATTTTTATTTCTAATTCAGCGTGGCTTAGCTGCTGGTATAACCATTTACGCTCCTTCTATTATTTTATCTGCAGTACTAGGTTGGGATTTAAGAATTTTGAATATTTTAATTGGTATTCTGGTTATAATTTACACCGTATCTGGCGGTACAAAGGCAGTAAGCGTTACCCAAAAACAGCAAA